>JAJFIU010000012.1 GCA_021774695.1 Alphaproteobacteria bacterium
GCTAAAGCGTGATGGTTAGCTGCTCGTGCTCTGTCAACGCGTGTTCGACGCAATTTACTGTGTCATCCTCGTCCGCGATACGGTCAATGACAAGAAAGTCGCTGACCGCCTCTAATGCCAAGCTGAAATGATGCCAAGTACCAGCGCGGTAGTTCACGCCCTGATCGCCTGACGCCACAAACACCCGTATTGCAGGCGCGTCAAACACGCCAGCCGGTGCCACCACAACCAGATAAGGCCGGGCGGACAACGGGATGAAGGCCTGACTGGACAGCGGGTGATATTCCATCAGCTTGATGGTGACCGGCAACGCCAACGGCGTGGAGCGGAAGATGCTCACCCCTGCCCGGCCACCGTTTTTAGCTGTATCAATGCCCGCCAAGTCATGAAACCGGGTGGTGTTGCCGTAGTTGATCGCCTTTTGCACTGCGTTCGCGTCCGTCTCGATCACATCGCCGAAAGGCTTGAACGCTTCAGCTGTAAGCGGCTCTGCCTTGATTACTCGGGTCACTGTTTGGCCCCATCTTCGATCCATTTACCGAGCAGTGCGCGCTCCTCATCGGTCATGCCGGTCTCATTGGCCAGCGGCATGATGTCAGACGTTACCACCTGCTCGAAAATGCTCGGGGCATATTGTGTGATCAACTCGGGCCGGTCCAAGAGAATGCCGCCGGGGGCTTCGTCAAAAAATTCATGACTGGGTGCGGCGGTGTGGCACATCACACAGTGTTTGCTGACAATGAGCTGCACCTGCCGGAACTCAACCGCAGCGTCGCCCACATCAACGCGGGAGCGTTTCTCGGCCTCGGTGGCAAACACCATCACCGCAATGAACAATACGATTGAGGCAACCACCAAAGCCGGGCTGGTTTTGCCCTTGTGCCGCATGTTGAAGAAATGCCGCACCATCACGCCCACAAGGCCAAGTCCGGCGATAACCAACCAGTTATAGGGGTTGGAGAAGGTCATTGGATAATGGTTGGACACCATCAACAACAAAACCGGCAGGGTCATGTAATTATTGTGCAAGCTGCGCTGTTTGCCGATTTGGCCAAGTTTTGGATCCGGCTCCTCGCCTGCGGTTAGCGACGCAACAATCTTTTTCTGGTTCGGGATAATCACCATGAATACATTGGCGGCCATAGCCGTGCCAACGATAGCGCCGATGTGGATGAAAGCGGCGCGGTCGCTGAATATATTGGTTAGCGCGTAAGCCGCAGCCACCAGCGAGAAAAACCAGATGATGCCGGTAAGCCGGTTGTTTTTACCGATGGGCGAGCGGCAAAGCGTGTCGTAAAAGCCCCAGCCACCCACCAGAAATGCCAAACTGATGCCAATGGCTTGCCACTGCGACAGGTCCATTTTCGCGCGGTCGATCAAAAATAAGTCAGCGCCCAGATAGTAAATTATTGCCAGCAAGGCAAAGCCGCTCATCCAGGTGAAATAGGCCTCCCACTTGAACCAATGCAGATTGTCAGGCATTTGCTCGGGCGCGACCGCGTATTTTTGCTTGTGATAAAAACCGCCGCCGTGCACCGACCACAGCTCTCCGGACATACCCTTTTTTTTCTCTTTGGGTTCTTCCAGATGATTGTCGAGCCAGACAAAATAGAAGGACGAACCAATCCACGCGATGCCGGTGATAAAATGCAGCCAACGGATCGCAAGATTGATCCAAGGGGTGATATCAAATTCCATCAAAATCGTCCTTTGTTCGCGCATACAACAACAGCTGTAGACTGCTATTTTCCCAAGTTAAGCACAAGGATAAATACACCGGAAAAGCTGAGGGAGGCCTACACCAGTTTAGTTTTTTCTTGCTCGAAGGCAATTACCTCATGTAACTAATGTTAGCCATTAAAAGTGAGTGAAAATGTGATGAAAAAATTGGCCACAAGTGTAGGAGTTCTGTTACTGGCCGTGATTGTGATCGCAGTGGCCGGGCAAAGACAGATCGGCAGTTTTCTGGTCGACCGCATGGTGAAAGCTCGTGTCGGCGCAGACCCTATTGCGGCCCTGCCCGACGGATTACACGTGCAAATTTGCGGCTCAGGCTCACCGCTGCCAGACCCCGGCAGGGCGGGTCCGTGCCTCTATGTTGTCGCAGGCGACCAGACGTTTGTTGTAGACGCAGGCTCGGCCAGTGCGCGCACCATGATGGGGCAGCAACTGCCGCTGGGCAGGTTGAACGGCGTGTTTTTAACTCATTTTCACTCCGATCATATCGACGGGCTGGGCGAATTAATGCTGCAACGCTGGGCGCAGGGCAACAAAACATCACCGCTTCCCGTATACGGCCCGCAAGGGGTTGAACAAGTGGTCTTTGGCTTGAACGCTGCGTACAGGTTGGACGCGGGATACCGCACCGCCCACCACGGTGCTGATATCATGCCGCCGTCTGGCAATGGCGGCGTACCTGTTATTTTCTCACTCAGCGAAAATTCGACCACCGAAGTCTTTAATTCCGGGGAACTAACCGTAACCGCTGCGCCAGTGAACCATTCTCCGGTCAAACCCGCTGTGGCCTATCGCTTTGACTATAAAGGCCGGTCGATTGTGATAAGCGGCGATGCCAACCCCAACAGCGGGTTAGAAGTTTTTGCCGCCGGCGCGGACATTCTGTTCCACGAAGCACTGAACCGGGAAATGGTAGCAACAATTGAGGTGGCTGCCAAAGCCGCAAACCTGCCAAATTTGTCAAAAATCATGTTTGATATTCAGGACTATCACACCAGCCCGGAAGAAGCCGCGCGTATCGCCGAGGCTGCTGGTGCCAAAGCGCTTGTCTTGTATCATATTGTGCCGGCGCTGCCGGTCAACTATCTGAAAGCCACCTTTTTGGGCGATGCGAAAGATCATTTTAGCGGCGACCTGACTATTGCAGAAGACGGCATGTTGTTTAGCCTGCCCGTGGAATAAACTGGAAAAGTCTAGGTCGTGCAGGTCTCTTTGACTTGCAACAACTGCACAACAACCGACGCCGCAATTACCTCAGGTTCCTTGCCACCAATGCCCGGCACCCCGATGGGGCATGTGAGCATCTCCAATTTTGTAGGCGTGATGTCGGGCTCACAAAGCAGTCTTTTTTCAAACCGGGCACGCTTGGTTGCCGAGCCAATCAAACCACAGTAAATGGCATCGCCCCGCGCCAACACGGCGGTTGTAATTTCATAGTCAAGCTGATGGCTGTGGGTAAAAACCAGAAACATTGAGCCGGGTTTAGCGCCCTGCACCACCGCAACCGCGTCATCGCAAATATTTTTCACTGCCCCGACGGGCATAGCCTCGGGAAATTCATCCGCGCGGCTGTCGGTCCACAGTGTGTTGAAGCCAAGCGGCGCCAGCGTCGTTGCCACCGCACGACCCACATGACCAGCGCCGAACATATAGAGGTTTGTTGCGGGTGTTTTGCTTGTGAGTGCGTCAAGCGCAGCCTTAACCGGCATTTTCGCCAACTCCAACACTACACTACCGCCGCAGCATTGCTCCAAAAGCGGGCCCAATGCGTATTTTTGCGTCAGTGTTGTCGTCGAAGGGTCACCCAACAATTTACGTGCCTGCCCCACCGCTTCAAACTCCAGCCGACCACCGCCGATGGTGCCGCTCTGACTACCTGCGGTTATAATCATGCAAGTGCCGACTTCGCGCGGTGCAGAGCCTTTTGTCTCGATAACCTTGATCAGGACAGCAGCGTCGGAGGCTATCGTATCGATTGGCGGCCCAGCCATTATCCCGCTGCTTTCTGCTGCCGCACCGTAACAGCCCGCAGGATTTCTTCAGGCGTTGCGGGCGCGTTCAGGGTGAAGGCTTTCGTCCCTTCGTCGACACTGGCAACAGCATCCTTAAGCGCCAAAAATACAGAATTTGCCAGCATTAGCGGCGGCTCGCCAACCGCCTTGGAGCGGTGGATGGTGGCTTCCACATTGCGGCCGCGCGCGTACAGATTGATGTTCATCTCGTCCGGCCTGTCGCTGGCGGTTGGGATTTTGTAGGTGCTGGGCGCGTGGGTGCGCAGGCGGCCACTGTCGTCAAAAACCAATTCTTCGGTGGTTAGCCAACCCATGCCCTGAATGAAACCACCCTCGATTTGGCCAATGTCGATCGCCGGATTGAGCGAACGGCCTGCATCATGAAGAATATCGGTTCGCAACACTCGGTTTTCACCGGTCAACGTGTCGATGATCACTTCCGAAACCGCCGCACCGTAACAGAAATAATAAAAGGGCCTGCCCTTGTGGCTGGCGCGGTCATAGTGAAGTTTGGGGGTTTTATAAAAGCCGGTAGCAGACAGCGAAATTCGGTTCAGATAGGCTTGGTTCACCAAGTCGGCAAACGCGACTTCGCGGTTTTCGATGTACACATTATTGTTGCGGAAAGTGATGCGGTCGGTTGGGCAGCCGTATTTTTCGGCGGCAAACTCGATCAAGCGCTGCTTGATCTTGCGCGCTGCATCCAACGCCGCCATGCCGTTCAGATCAGAACCCGACGAAGCTGCCGTGGCCGAAGTATTGGGCACCTTCGCCGTTGTGGTCGCGGTGATTTTAATATGGTCCACATCAATCTGGAACTCTTCAGCAACAACCTGCGCCACCTTCACGAACAGGCCCTGCCCCATTTCCGTGCCGCCGTGGTTAAGGTGCACACTACCGTCGGCGTAGACATGCACCAAAGCTCCAGCCTGATTAAGGTGGGTTGTGGTAAAGCTGATACCAAATTTCACTGGGGTTAGGGCGAGACCCTTTTTGACGTAGCGGTTGCTCGCATTGAACGCCGTCACTTCTTCGCGGCGGGTGGCATAGTCTGCATCGCGGGCCAGCGTTTCCATCAGTTCACCAGCAACATTGTCTTCAACCGTCATGCCGTAAGGCGTTACATCGCGCCCGATTTTGCCGTATAGATTGGCCATGCGCAAATCGAGCGGGTCCTTGCCCAGTGCTCGTGCCATATCATCGATAACATATTCGATGCCCAGCATTCCTTGCGGGCCACCAAAACCCCGGAAAGCAGTGTTGGAAACCGTGTGGGTTTTGCATCGGTGCGATTTGATCCGGCTGTCGCCGAGAAAATAGCAATTGTCGGCGTGGAACATGGCGCGGTCATTAATGGCTGGCGACAAGTCGGTCGAGCGACCGCAGCGGGACGCCATTTCAATCTCGATACCAAGAATATTACCGTCCGCGTCGAAGCCAACGTCGTAGTCATAGCGGAAATCATGGCGCTTACCGGTCATCACCATGTCGTCGTCGCGGTCCAGCCGCAGTTTCACTGACCTACCGGTTTTCACTGCAGCCAATGCCGACAAGGCCGCAAAAATAGCGGGATGAGTTTCTTTGCCGCCAAAACCGCCGCCCATACGCCGCACTTCCACCGTGACAGCATTGGTCGGCCGCCCAAGCACATGAGCAACAAGATGCTGCACTTCGCTAGGGTGCTGGGTGGAGGAATAAACATGCACGTCACCGTCCTCTTGCGGCGTGGCAAAGGCGATTTGCCCCTCCAGATAAAAATGATCCTGGCCGCCGATGCGGAAGCTGCCCTGCAAGCGGTTTGGCGCGGCGGCAAGCGCACTGTCCGGGTCACCCTGCCCCATAGTTTGCATCGGCTCTATGGCGCTACCTGCCTCCATCGCCTGATCAATACTGACTAACGCAGGGAGTTCGGTGTAGGTAATGTCTGCTCTCGCTGCTGCCGCGCGGGCGGCCTCAACACTGTCCGCTGCGACAGCAAAAATTGGCTGGCCGATATATTCCACCAATCCGTCAGAAAGCAACGGATCATCACCGGCAAATGGGCTTACATCATTGTGGCCGGGAATATCATCGGCGGTGAGCACAAGAACAACGCCTTTGACTGAGCGAACCGCATCCAGATCTATCTTTTCGATGGTGGCATGGGCCTTTTCACTCATGGCCACATAGAGATGCAGCATATCCTTGGGCTCAGCCAGGTCGTCGATATAAACTGCGTCACCCGCAACATGTTTGTGAGCGCTGTCGTGGCGAAGGTCTTTGTGAACCGCGCCCTTAATTTCCGATGTTTTACCCGGCATGAACTGCGCTCCCGCGTTCCAGTACGCGTGTTCGTGCGGACCCGGTAGTTTCCGCATATACCTTCATGAGCAAGTTTTTGGCCGACGCCAGACGGTAGTCCGCCGACGCGCGCATATCACTAAGCGGGGTATAGTCTTGTTCCATCGCCTTCATGCCTGCCAGAACAGTTTCCTCACACCAAGGTTTGCCATTGATCGCGCGTTCTGCTTGCGCAGCGCGCTTGGGTGTTGCCGCCATGCCGCCGTAACAAATGCGAACATCGGCAACCATTCCGTCCTCAATCGTCAGACTAAAACACCCGCAAACCGCTGAAATGTCCTGATCGAACCGCTTGGATAATTTGTAAGCCCTGAAATGCTGGTTGTTTTTTGGCTTCGGTACAATGACCTTTGAAACAAACTCGCCGGGCCTTAGGTCCTGTTTATCGTAATCAATGAAATAGTCCTCTAATGGAATGGTGCGCTCTTGGTCGCCCCCCTGCAAAATCAAACTTGCGCCTGCTACGATAAGCGCTGGTGGGCTGTCGCCGATCGGGGAGCCATTGGCTATATTGCCGCCGATTGTGCCGCTGTTCCTGATTTGCACGGACCCGATGCGCCTGATCAGCTCGCCCATATCAGGGTACAGCGCACCCAGCGTGTCCATTGCGTCGGTGTAGGAAACCCCTGCACCAACCACAACGGTATCGCCGTGGTCTTCAATTTTTTGCAACTCAGCCACACCGCCCACATAGATAACCGTTTCCAGTTCACGGTGTTGTTTGGTCACCCACAAACCAACGTCTGTGCCACCTGCAAGAATAGTTGCATCTGGATGCTGCTCTACAATCTCAGCCAAGCCCTCAATTGATACAGGCGCATAATATTTTTTTTCCACGCCGGTTAGAGTGCTTTTGCCAGTTAGTGCGAGCGTCTGATTACGGCTTAACGCCTTTAGAGCTTCAACTTTCTCTTTCAATTCGCTCGGATCGGTGGCTGATACATTCATCTGCATCTGTTCGGCTGCGTCTATGATTGGGCCGTAACCTGTACAGCGACACAGATTGCCCGCAAGCGCATCTTCAATGGTATTTCTATCCGCCGCGCCGTCTTTTTTACTCAGGGCAAACAAAGACATAACAATGCCGGGCGTACAAAAGCCGCACTGGGAGCCATGGGTATCAACCATTGCCTGTTGCACGGCATGCAAACTGCCGTCTGCCGCGCGCAGGCTTTCAACGGTGATCAATTCCTTGCCGTCCAGTACCGGCATAAACAGAATGCATGCGTTCACTGCACGGTACCTAATGCTATCGCCGTCAAGCTCGCCGAGCACAACAGTGCAAGCCCCGCAGTCACCTTCTGCGCAGCCTTCTTTGGTACCGGTTCGCGCCGCACGATAGCGCAGATAATTCAGAACTGTTTCAGTGGGGTCTGCACTTTCAAGCTCACATAGTTTGCCGTCCAGCAGAAATCGAATTGTACCGTTTGCTGCCATTCTAGCTGCCCCGATAGGTGCTGTAGCCGAACGGCGAAATCAAAAGTGGTACATGATAATGCGCGGCGGCGTCTGCTATGCCGAACCGTATGGGCACAATATCAAGAAAGGCCGGGTCTGGCAGCGCAGTGCCGCGCGTGCGAAAATAATCACCGACAGAAAACTCAAGCTTATACTCGCCGACAGTGAAGGCTTCCCCTTCGAGAAGGGGGCCGTCCACGCGGCCATCATCATTGGTTCTTGCTTCCATAACCAACTCAGCGGTTTCACCAGACATGCGAAACAGTTTGATATGAATATTCTCGCCTGGACGCCCGCTTGCAGTATCCAGAACATGGGTCGTTAAACATCCCATAGATTGCCTCATGACATTAATTTCAGTTTTCATCATAGAGTCTGAAGTAGCAAACGAGAATTGTAAAGAGGATCGTCGACATTATTAGGCTAAAATTGTTGACAATCTTGAAAAATAGACGACAATTTGGCCGGACTGCAGCGTGACGAGGGCGTACTGCCCCCAAATTGGAACCCAAAACAATGGTTATCGGCACTGCCCCAAGCGACGCCCCCCTGAGAGACGCCCCATTGAGCGAAGAGGACGTATGCGCCCGTGTGCGTGACAGCGTGCTCGAACAACGCCTTGCACCCGGCACCAAATTGACCGAAGAGTCGCTGTGCGGTGTATTCGGCGTGGGGCGTACAACCGTTAGGCGGGCGTTCTTGCTGCTGAAACGCGACAATATTATCGAGCTGCAGAAAAACCGCGGCGCTGTGGTTGCCTCGCCCAGCCCCGAAGAAGCCCGCCAGGTTTTTGAAAGCCGTGTACTGGTTGAAACGGCACTATTGGAAGCCACCATAAAGACCATCAGGCCTTATGATGTTGATCGCCTTCGCAGTCACCTGTTGGATGAAAAGTCTGCGTTGGAAAATGCCGATATCGCTCGATGGATACGATTAACTGGCGAGTTCCACCTGCGGCTGGCCAAGTTGGCGGGCAATGACATTATGTATGCTTTTCTGAAACAGCTTGTATTCCAAACCTCGCTAATCGTTGCCCTCTATGGCCCTAACGGCGCTGGCCCCAACTGTAGCGGCGAAGACCATAAAAAATTGGTGGATGCACTGGAACAGAGCGACCGCGAAATGGCCAGCAGATTACTGATCGAGCATTTGAACATGATCGAAGCACAATTGGAATTCGCGCCGAAAAAACCGTTTAGTGACCTACAAACAATCTTTGCAGAGGCACGGACCGCATGACCGGAAAGAGCATCCAATGAGCGTTGATTATCCTCGTGATCTGATTGGATACGGCGCCGAGGCGCCTCACGCCAATTGGCCCGGCGGCGCGCGCATTGCCGTGCAACTGGTGCTGAACTACGAAGAAGGCGGCGAAAACTGCGTGCTGCACGGTGACGACGGCGCTGAAACCTTTTTGTCCGAAATTATCAACGCACCCACCATTACCGGCGCGCGCCATATAAGTATGGAATCGATCTATGAATACGGCAGCCGAGCCGGTGTGTGGCGACTGCTACGCTTGTTCAAAGAATTTGATATTCCTATCACGGTGTTTGCTGTGGCAACGGCGCTGGCGCGCCACCCAGATGTGGCTAAGGCTTTTGTTGCGGCCGGGCACGAGATATGCAGCCACGGCTACAAATGGATCAATTATCAGGACGTGCCGGAAGACGTTGAACGCGAGCACATTAGAAAAGCCGTCGAGATTTTAACCGAGCTGACCGGCGAACGGCCTCTTGGTTGGTACACCGGCCGCACGGGCCCCAACACCAGCCGCTTGGTGGCCGAACACGGTGGTTTCCTATATGATGCCGATGACTATTCTGACGACTTGCCGTTTTGGAAAAGAGTGGCCGGAAAACCGCAGCTAACTGTGCCCTACACCCTTGATGTCAACGATATGCGTTTTGCCAGCCCGCAGGGTTTCAACTCCGGTGACCAGTTTTTCTGTTATCTGAAAGACACGTTTGATGCGCTGAACGCCGAAGGTGCGGACGCGCCGAAAATGATGTCAGTTGGCTTGCATTGCCGCCTTATTGGCCGACCTGGCCGCATCCAATCGCTGCGCCGTTTCTTGGAGTACGCACGCGGTCATACCAATGTTTGGTTTGCGCGCAGGATTGATATTGCCCGCCACTGGCACGAACATCACCCATACAGTGAGACAACACCGTGACCCCGCTTAAAGTAACAGCTAGCGGTTACGACCGTGCCACCTTCGTGGCGGCCTACGGCGGCGTGTACGAACATTCGCCCTGGGTTGCAGAAACCGTGTGGGACCTGCATACGGGCGCGGAGATTGATACGCTGGAGAGTTTGGCCGCAGCAATGAGGAAAACCGTTGATGAGGCCGATGAAAGCCGCCAAATGGTTCTGATTTGCGCGCACCCGGATCTGGCTGGAAAAGCTGCCGTTCGCGGTGACCTTACAGCAGAATCGAAATCCGAACAAAGGGGAGCGGGTCTTGATCAATGCACCGAGCAAGAATTTGAAGACTTCCAGTCATTAAATGCTGCCTACAAACTCAAGTTTGGATTTCCGTTTATCATTGCAGTCAAAGGTCACGACAGACACAGTATTATTGCCGCTTTCCGGGCGCGGATTAACCACGACCGGGAGCAGGAATTTTACACAGCGCTTGAACAAATTCACCAGATTGCAGGCTTTCGCCTCGCTGACCTTACTTAATCTCTATTGGATAACTCCATGACAACACATGATTTCACACGCCAGTACGTTAATATGGCCGCCCCCCGACTGGGGGCGAGGGTTGTTTATTCCACCGATGATTTTTTTGCTGCCAAAGAGCGGTTGATTGACCCGGAAGAACCGGTTTTCATACCCGGAAAATATGATGACAACGGCAAATGGATGGATGGTTGGGAATCACGCCGCAAGCGCACGCCGGGCCACGACCACTGTATCGTCAAACTGGGTCAGGCTGGTGTCATTCACGGCGTTGATATTGACACTCGCCATTTCACCGGCAATTACCCACCCGCAGCCTCGTTGGAAGCTTGTGTATCCAACGACGACGTGCCGGGCGATGACGCCCAGTGGACCGAACTTGTTGCGCGCACCGGTCTGGCTGGCGACAGTCAGCACCTGATTGCCGTAGACAGCTCCACCCCCTGGACCCATTTACGGCTTCACATTTTCCCGGACGGCGGCGTTGCACGCCTGCGGGTATACGGCCGTATATTTAAAGATTGGTCAGGTGTTGGCGCAGACGAGACCATTGACCTGTTAGCGCTGGAAAACGGTGGACGCCCGATATACGCCAACAACGAACATTTTGGCATTGTCGCCAACCTGATGGCACCGGGCAAAGGCATCAACATGGGCGATGGCTGGGAAACACGCCGCAGGCGCGAACCCGGTAACGATTGGGCCGTTGTTGAACTGGGCCACGCTGGAACAATTGAAGAAATGCTGATCGACACCGCCTATTTCAAAGGCAACTACCCCGCATTTGTTTCACTACAGGCAGCGAATATAAAATCCGTAAATGATGCCACACTCGCGGCAGAAAGCAGCGATTGGACCGAGCTGCTGAGCAAGCAACCCCTTACGGCTGACGCAGAGCACACCTTTGCGCCAACCACAGCAACAGGTGCGGTCACCCACGTTCGCATGAATATCTTTCCTGACGGCGGGGTGAGCCGATTGCGACTATTCGGCAAACGCGATATTGAAAACTAGCCGTTGCTCAGCGATTTAAGCCAAATCCCAATCTGCTGGCACCTTGACCGGTAGCGACAACAACATCTGGCCGTAGGCTTTTCCTTGCGTGTCCATGCGCACGGAAGCCGTCGCGCCGCCACCCAACGCTTCAGTCAGCAAGAAATTGTAGGCACCGAAGCCCGGCAGCGCAAACCGGGTCACGGTGCCGGTCATTGCATGGGCGAAATAGGCGGCAACTGCATCCGCAGTCACTTGATTTTCTAGTATGGACAGAAAACGCGGTTCGCGTACCATCAAGCCAATATTGGCTTTATTGCCTTTGTCGCCGCTGCGAGCATATGCCAGCTTTTCGAGTGGCACTTCAACCCATACATCGGCGGTTGGCAGCGTATCCAAGAGCATTTCAGGGCATATTGCCACCTCAGAAGCTTCACCAACATCAAATGTCGCTTCGGTGATGACATCGCCGCCCACCTGAACTTTCACCGGCACGCCAGATTTATCCATTAAACCAGAGTGTATCCGCATCAAGGGCTGTGGCCGCACGCGCCCACCACCCAAACCCGACATGCCGGGCGTTCCGGATGTGCCGAGATACGCCAACTCAGCCGAGGCAAAAGCAAGTGCATGTTTGTCATCATGGTGCAGGCCGAACTTGCACATGACCTCGCGGGTTTCAAAATCCCGCGCGTTCGGTCCGTATACGCTCTCCGTGCCAATAATTTCTATCGATACTTCGCGGAAGTCGGCAATGCCGCGTTCAACAAATGTTTTGCGCACCCGCTTAATCCAGGCGTCTGCACCGGTGCGGGCTTTGTCCGCGGCTCGCGGTCCCGCTATAAAATAGCTGCCCATCAAGCGATAACCGTCGATATAGGTGGCGCAAACTTTGTACTGTGGCCCCGGTGCTCGGCCTTTGGCCCCGCTAACCTGTACGCGGTCTTTGCCTACACCCATAAGTGTTACGCGGGTGAAATCACAAGCCACGTCGGGCAGCAGATAATTGGCCGGATCACCGATCTCATACAGTATTTGTTCGCCTACTGTTGCGCGCGTGACCATGCCACCGGTGCCGGGCGGAATTTCAATCACAAACTCACCGCTCGCAGATACTTCGGCGACTGGATAGCTGATGTTTGAATAATCAGGTACCAGATGCCAATCGGTAAAATTGCCGCCAGTACACTGAGCGCCGCATTCCAATACATGGCCAGCCAGCGAACCTTGGGCCAACCGGTCATAATCGTCCATCGACCAGTCAAATTCATGAATAAGCGGCCCCAGCACAACAGCGCTGTCAACAACACGGCCTGTGACCACCACATCTGCCCCGGCTGCAAGCGCATCGGCAATGGGCTTGGCACCCAAATAAGCATTGATGCTGGCGAGGCCGTCGGGCAAGGGCTCGCCGCTGTCGATATCCGGCAGACCATTTGAGGCAATTTCAGCTGTACGGCTGGATAGGTCGTCGCCGTACACGCCTGCAATAGTCAGCGACAAGCCCTGCTCATCGGCCAACGTTTGAAGCGCCGCAATGCATCCGGGAACATTGACCCCGCCCGCGTTAGCGATGACTTTAATACCTTTTTTGGCGCAGTCCGCCAGAACATCTTTCATCGCGACGGTAACAAAATCAACCGCATATCCCAACTGCGGGTCGCGCATGTGAGCGCGTGCTAAAATTGCCATTGTCACTTCGGCGAGATAATCAAACACCAGATAATCAACGCCGCCCTTGTCTACCAGTTGGCGTGCCGCAAGCTGGCTGTCACCGTAGAAGGCCGATGCCCCGCCGATGCGAATTGTTTTATCTGCCATCAAACTTCCTCACCTTCGCCGTCTGTCACAACAATAGCCAATATTTGCTTGCTTTTCACCTGATCACCGATTGTTACAGAAACCGATTTCACTGTGCCATTTGATGCAGCCTTGAGCGAATGTTCCATCTTCATCGCTTCCATAACCACCAGCGCGTCGCCGGCCGCAACCATATCGCCTTCTACCACTCGGACATCGATTACCGCACCGTCCATTGGCGCTCTAATGCGGCCGTCACCGCCGCCGCCAGCCGCGGCCGCGGGCTCATGCGTTACATTGCTGATCGCGACATGACCGTTTTCGCCGTCCAGGAATATGGTTTCGTTTTCAATCGCATAATGGAAGGATGACCGGATACTGCCTTCGATGACGGTACAACGCTCAGGCGAGCGAGAAACGAAGTGCAGAGCAACCCTTTCCCCGCCAACGTCAACGCTGAAGTCGCAGCCATTTTGCGTTACCTGCACTAAATGCCGGTTGCCGGAAACATCGAACAAAAATGTAACGCCATGGCCCGCTGAACTTCCCCACAAAGTCTCACCCTCAACAGCATTACCTTCCAGCAGCAAAATCATGGCCGCCCGTCCGATATCACGAATTGGCACACATGGTGGCTCCGCGCTGAAATGCGCCTGCAAAAAAGAGGTTGTCGCATCCCCGGCCGCAAAAACCGGGTGGCTGATAACGTTTTGCAGGAATTGCCGATTGTGCGACACACCAAGCAGGGCGCTGTCTTTCAGTGCAGATATCAACCGCCTGCGTGCGATCTCGCGGCTTGGGCCAAAGCCAATGAATTTTGCCAGCATCGGATCATAATGTGAGCTAATGGTTTGGCCGGTTTGAAGACCATGATCGATCCGCACGCCTTCGCGGTCTGGAATATGCCAGCCGTGAGCCGTTCCAGTTTGCGGCATGAAACCACTCTCGGGGTCTTCGGCATACAGGCGCACCTCTACTGCATGGCCCTCCAGTTGCACTTCTTCCTGCGACAGCGGCAGCGTTTCGCCTTCCGCAACCAAAAATTGCCAAGCAACCAAATCCACGCCAGTGACGCACTCGGTAACTGGATGCTCCACCTGCAGCCGCGTGTTCATTTCGAGAAAATAGAAATTTCGCTCATGATCGACCAGAAATTCAACAGTTCCGGCACCATGATAATCGCAGGCTTTCGCAGCATTAACCGCCGCAGCGCCCATGCGTTCGCGCAGTTCCTCGGTCATGAATGGGCTGGGTGCTTCCTCAACTACTTTTTGATGGCGACGTTGGATCGAACAATCCCGCTCAAACAGGTGAATAATGTTGCCGTGGCTATCACCAAATATTTGAAATTCGATGTGGCGGGGCCCGACAATGGCTTTTTCCAAAATCAACTCGTCGCTGCCAAAAGCATTTTTGGCCTCCGAACGCGCTGCACTCAAATGTTCGACTAGCTCGCCCGCTGTTTCGACCAGTCTCATGCCGCGTCCGCCGCCGCCTGCAGATGCCTTGATCATCAACGGATAGCCTATTTTTTCCGCTTCAATCGCAAAGACATCATCGGTTTGATCAGCGCCTTGATAGCCGGGAACGCAGGGCACACCTGCCTCGAGCATTGCAATCTTGGACAATCGCTTACTGCCCATCAACTCTATTGCGTCCGCGCTTGGGCCAATGAAAGTTAAGCCTGCACTCGCGCAAACGCGGGCAAAGCCAGCATTTTCCGACAGGAAACCATAGCCTGGATGAACCGCATCAGCCGCCACCTTTGCAGCCGCGGCAAGAATGTTGTCGATAACAAGATAACTTTCACCGGCCGCCGCCGGGCCGATACATACGGCCTCGTCAGCCACGGATACATGCAGTGCGCCCGCGTCTGCTTCGCTGTAAACCGCCACAGTGCGATACCCCAAAGACCGCGCTGTTTTTATGATCCGCACCGCGATCTCGCCCCGGTTTGCTATAAGTATTTTTTCCATGGCTTAAGCGTCCTCCGCCCAGCTGGGTTTGCGCTTCTGCACAAACGCTTTGGTGCCCTCAATGCCTTCCGCACTTCCAAGGGCCTCTGCAAACCAGTCCGCAGCCTGATCCAAAAGTGCTTCGTGTTCCATCACACCAACGTTTAACAACAGTTTTTTTGTCAGGGCATTGGCGCCGGGTGCTGTTTTCGCCAGCCGTTTCAATACCGATGCCAGCTCAGCCTCCATGGCATCCGGCCCATCAGTGACATAGTGAGCAATTCCAAGCGATTTGGCCTCAACGCCGTCTACCCAGTCTGCCAGCAATGCCATCCTGCGCGCCGCAGTCAGTCCGATGCGAGCCACAACAAAAGGTGCGATTTGTGCCGGGATGATACCAAGCCCGGTTTCCGGCATACCTATTTTTGCTTTCGCGTCGGCGATAGCGACATCGGAAATGCATGCCAAGCCAAGGCCGCCGCCAAGCACCGCGCCTTCAAGCAACGCGATGACAACCTGCGGCGCTCGGTTCACCTGCGTGACCATGCGACCGAAGCTTCGGTTAAACTCCCACATGGCCTTGTCTGCGGCTGCTTTGTCACCGACCGTTTGGTCATGCATGCCCGAAATATCGCCGCCAGCGCAAAAATTACCCTCCGCCCCACGCAAAACAACTGCACGGATAGCGCGGTTAGGTTCGATATACGTGAAAACTGCAGCTAATTCGCTGACAAGCCGCTCGTTCATGGCGTTGCGCTTATGTGGACGATTTAACGTAATCATAAGAATGCCCGCGTCTTCGCTCAGCAACAGTTCCTGGCAGTCGGGATAGGACATGTAGTTTCTCCGCAATGGTTGCTTAAAGCCGCGCAACGCCGAACGTATTTGAGTTCAATTGTCGCCTGTCGCTTTCGCGGCAAACACTAAGAGCAAAGGCCACGATACTGCGGGTGTCGCGCGGATCGATCATACCGTCATCCCAAAGCCGGGCGGTATTTGCCAAGGCCCGCGATTTGGCCTCCATGGTGTCGACAACGTCTTTTTCCATGGCGTCCAGCAGATCATGGTTTACCGCATCATGACGCGCCATTTTGGCCTCGCCCACTTGGCGCATTACACTGCCTGCCTGCGCTGGCCCCATCACAGAAACAACACTGCGCGGCCAGGCGAACATAAACCGAGGCTCCATGCCGCGCCCGCACATGGCATAATTGCCAGCCCCGTAAGACCCGCCAACAACAACACTGATCGCAGGAACGGTGCTGTTAGTAACCGCCTGAATAAGCTTGGCACCATGCTTGATAATGCCCGCCTGCTCGGCTTCGGTACCGACCAAAAAGCCGGTGGTATTATGCAAATACAAAAGCGGGGTGCCCGATTGTTCGCACAGCTGAATAAACTGCGCCGCTTTGGCGGCACCGCGCGCCGTGATCGGCGCATTATTGCCGATAACACCGCAAGGAAACCCGTTGATTTTTATGTGCCCGCATACAGTACCCACATCAAAGTCAGCCTTGAAATCCAGATAGTCAGAGCCATCTGCGATACGGGCGATTATCTCGCGCACATCGTAAGGGGTTTTGGGGTCCACAGGCACCAACCCCAACAAGTCTTCTGCGGAGAATTTGGGTTCACTGAGTGACTGAGCTGCAGACTGGTCAATCTCATCATTCCAGCCTAAATTCCCGATGATTTCGCGAGCTATTCGAATGCCGTCAGCATCGTTCTCTGCCAGATAATCAGCTGTGCCCGCGATTTCACTGTGCATTTCTGCACCGCCAATTTCCTCGTCAGTGGCAATCTCGCCAGTTGCCGCCTTAAGAAGCGGTGGACCTGCCAGATAAACCGTCGATTGCTTACGGATCATCACCACATAGTCAGACAGCCCCGGCTGGTATGCGCCGCCCGCCGTGGCACTACCGTGCACAACGGTGATTTGCGGTATGCCCGCTGCCGAGAGTTTTGCCTGCATGGCGAAACCACTTCCTGTCGGCCCGAACCAATCCCCAATCGATTTCAAATCGCCGCCGCCACTTTGCGCCAGCGTGATCAGCGGCAGTTTGTTCTCCAGCGCCAAATCCATCATCCGACGGCGTTTTTTACCCGCCAGCTCGGTGATCGTGCCGCCTTTGGTCAGATAGTCATCCACCATGATCATCGACCGAACGCCGCTGACATAACCAATACCAACGATACAGCTACCACCTGCGCCGCTGCCGTCCTTATCACCTTGCTGCATGTAACCGCACAGGGTTGAAAGCTCGAGGAACGGCACACCAGGGTCCAGAAGCAGGGTGAGACGTTCCCGCGGCGGTAGCAAGCCGCGTTTGATATAGCGCGGGGCCTTCTCAATCGCTTTTTCAATTACCAGCCGTTCGATAGCCCGGAACTCGTCGACTGCCGCCAACATTACATCGTAGTTTGCCTTAAAATTCGGCGTACCAGGATCAATCTCTGTTTCAAATATTGCCATGGATTTGCCCCATCTCAACCGCGCCTGCGCGACGGCATGATATTCATATATTTGCAGATGATGCCAAGCATCACCTCATCTGCACCGCCGCCGATGGAGGCCAAACGGCTATCGCGGTACGAACGAGCCACCGGGTTATCCCACATGAAGCCCATTCCGCCCCAATATTGCAGGCAGCTGTCGGTTACTTCACGGGCGAGCCGACCTGCTTTCAGTTTCGCCATCGATGCCTTGCGGGTTACGTCATCGCCGTTGATGTAGCCTTCAACCGCGTCGTAAACCAGCGCCCGCAACAGCTCGACTTCGGTTTGCAATTCAGCCAACCGGAAATGTACGACCTGGTTGTCGAGGATAGATTGGCCGAAAGCTTTACGGCCCCGGGCGTACTCGATCGTATCATTGATATTGCTTTCCAGCCCTTTGAGCGTGTTAGCTGCGGCGAACAGGCGTTCTTCCTGAAACTGCTGCATCTGGTAGCTAAAGCCTGCGCCCTCTGCACCAATACGATAACGCTGCGGCACTCGCACATCGTCAAAGAATATCTGAGCAGTATCGCTGGAGCGCATACCAAGCTTGTCGAGCCTTTCGGAAAAGCTGATCCCCGGCGTATTGGTGGGCACTACCACCAGTGATTTATTCTTGTGTATGGGATCATCGCTGGTGTTGACCAACAGACAAATATAGTCGGCCTGCGTCGAATTGGTGATCCACATTTTGGTGCCGTTGATAATGTAGTCGTCGCCGTCTTTGCGCGCGGTTGTTTTAATTGCCGCAACATCGGAACCTGCATGAGGTTCGCTGACGCCTAGCGCAAATACAGCATCGCCGGTGATCGATGGCACCAGAAACTCACGCCGTAGCTCGTCGCTACCAAAACGCGCCAACGCAGGCGTTGCCATGTCGGTTTGAACACCGATGGCCATGGGCACACCGCCGCAGCGAATACGGCCAATTTCCTCCGTAAAAACAATTTGGTAGCTATAATCCAGGCCTAAGCCACCATATTCGACCGGCTTGTGAATGCCCAGCATGCCCAGATCGCCCAGCTTTTTAAAAAGCTCGTGCGCTGGGAAAATGCCCTCTGCCTCCCAGTCGTCCACATGGGGATTAATCTCCTTGTCGATGACGGAGGAAATAGTATTGCGAATAGCGTGATGTTCATCAGTGAACCGCATGAATTACTCCTACTTAAACGGACTTTGGTCTGCGCCGATGGCGGCTGTTTTTTTGAACGCGGGGCGAGCCTGAAGACGGGCTAGATAGTCTTTGACCTGTTTGCTGTAGCGCTCGTCCAACCCAAGCGATTGGCCCAGATGCAACGCATAACCAACCGCGATGTCGGCAACGGTGAATTTGCCTGCACACAAAAACTCGCGGTCAATGATGTGAGCATCCAACCGCCGCAGGCGGGCAATATACCAGGCCGCATAATCTTCTGCTGCCTGCGGCAGGCGCCGGTTGCCCTGTTCCAGCATCGTGTATCGCAAAACTATGGTCTGCGGGAAAGTGAGGGTTGCATCGCTGTGATACATCCAGTTCAGGAAATCGCCGTACTCAGGATGATCCGGCGCCACAGAAAAATCGGCCCGGCGATATTTCTCTACCAAATAATGACAAATGCCCGAGGATTCGGTCATTGTGACGTCGCCGTCCTGGAAAAATGGCACCGTGCCGAGCGAGTTGACACCAAGATAATCTTTTTGAAACACTCGCGGCGGGAACGGCAACGTCTCAAGTTCATAGTCAAAGCCCATTTCTTCCATCGCCCACAGAGGCCGCAATGACCGCGCATTATGACAATGCCAAAGTTTCATCAATCTTCCCTTCATCGGCACACTAAAGACCGTATTGGCGAGCAGCCAAGTCCCGCATAATTTCTTCTGAGCCACCACCGATGGCATTGACACGCACTTCCCGGTAAATACGTTCCACCCTGCCCCCGCGCATATAGCCAGTGCCGCCCAAAATCTGCATGGCTTCGCGCGCGCAAAACTCCATTGTCTGGCTGCATTGAACCTTCAACAACGCAATATCCCCGGCGGACTCGACACCGTCGGCTATTTGTTTGGACATGACTTGAACGTATGCATCTGTCGCATTGATCCGCATTTTCATGTCAGCGATTTTGTGTCGGATAACCTGATGGTCTGCCAAACGCTTGCCAAAGGTTTTGCGTTCCCGTGCCCAAGCGACTGCTTCTTCAAGGCACACTCGCGCAGCTCCTACCATAGCCACAGACATACCCATGCGTTCACCATTGAAATTACGCATAATCACCGCGAAACCGCTGTTCTCTAACCCGATTAAATGATCAACCGGCACCCGCACATTGTCAAAATACAAGGTTGCAGTGTCCGACGCCCACCAGCCCTGCTTTTTATCAAGCGCGGTGCGCGAGAAGCCCTCTATGTCGGTGGGGATAAGCAGTGTGGACACACCGCCCGCGCCCTCGCCGCCTGTGCGCACTGCGGTTGTTACCCAGTTTGCGTTCATGCCGCCGGTAATAAAAGTCTTAGAACCGTTGACAATATAATGGTCACCGTCACGGCGAGCAGTGGTTGCCAACTGCGCAACATCAGACCCCGCGCCTGGCTCGGTAATGCCAAGGGAAATTCTCTTTTTACCGCTGAGAACAGCTGGAACTACCTGGTTTTTGATATGATCCTGCGCGAAATTGGCAACCGGTGGCAGGCCAATGTTATGTACCATCAATGATGCCGCCACGCCGCCGACACCGATGCGGGACAGCTCTTCGTTGAGGATATTCT
This sequence comes from Alphaproteobacteria bacterium, assembly GCA_021774695.1. Taxonomy (GTDB): domain Bacteria; phylum Pseudomonadota; class Alphaproteobacteria; order Sphingomonadales; family Kordiimonadaceae; genus Kordiimonas. Next base: position 20,225 of record JAJFIU010000012.1, read on the forward strand.
TGTGCCATATGTCGATGCCCTCGGACGTGCCCCCAAACTCCTCGCTATAACCCAACCCGAGGATGCCCATCTCAGCTGATTTGGTCCAAAGTTCGGCCGGGATTGCACCCGCTTCGTCCCAGTCAGCAGCAAAGGGCATAACCTCTTTGTCGAAAAAACGGCGCAACTGGTCACGCCAAGCATGATGATCCTCAGTCAAAAAGGGATTAGGCAAACATGCACTATCAAAATCCAGCGCCATAACAGGCATCCTCTCAGCTCAACATGGTTCAATCCGAGAAGGATACGGGATTTAGGAGGCTAATTCATGTTATTTTACGCCAAAATTATAATTTATTACGCCAAAGTGGCTTTTACACGAAACTCGGACGGCGCACAGGAATGCCATGATTTGAAGGCGTTAGAGAAAGCGCCCTGATCGCTATACCCTAACAAAAATGCGGTATCAGTGACGCTGATTGAAGGGTCTGCCAAATAACGAACCGCTAGCTGCGAGCGGATATCTTTCACCTCATCGCGAAAACAGGTGCCTCGTTGTTGCAAGTGACGCTGAAGGCTGCGCGAAGACATATTCATGTCAGATGAAACATCCTTCATGCTGAGGTCACCAAGCGGCAACAAGCCCACGATAGACTGACGCAACCGCGACCAGAATTTGTCGCTTGGGTCTTTGCCGTCGAACAAGTCAGCGAACGGGACAAGCCCGCCTTGCGCGCCCTGATAGTTTTGTTTCACCAATGGGAAATCCAGGGAAGACCGGTCAAAATACAAACAGCTAACATCAGCCCCGAATTCAATCGTATTGCCAAATAACTGTTGCAAAAACTCTGTATTGGCCGGTTTTGCATAGGTTAAAGCCGCGCTGCGAACCGGCACAGGCATAACACACAGGCTATCCACAATGGCCGCTGATGCTGCAAGCATGGCGTCGGTTAGAAACCTGTCGTTTGATGTTGCAGTTACAAGCGGGCGCCACTCAAGCCGGATTAAATCACCCGCCGCAGTGATTTTTACCTCGCCGATATCGCCCCACATTTTGAGGACGCTTGGCATCAAATTCAAATAGTCGCGAAAGCTATGGCAAATGGTCGCCATATAAAGTTGCAAATTTAGCCCGGCGAGATAGCCAACCCTGCCCGCATAAAGCGCTATGTCGCTATTGCCGGTCAATTGCTCAGCCGTCCTGAAGAGTTTAAAATACTGACCAAGTGAGATGCGGTTTTCTGGGGCCGACAGCAGCGTCTCATCTATCCCGGACCCGACAAGCAAATCCGAGCGCGGTGCTCCCAATTGCTCAGCCGCCAGCAACAATGAGTTTATCGATGCGGCATAAACGCTCCAGTCGCTCGGGATTGCAGCACTCTTGGTGGAAAAAACAGAAGCTGAAGGTTCCGACGGCAAAGGTTCACTCCCGACTTGCCAAAATTTCAGGCACCGACAGTCTTAGTTCAAATTTCTTGACCTTGCCGGTCGCGTTTCTTGGTAATTCTTCAACTAAAACCAAATGGGCAGGATGTTTGTAGCGTGCAAGTTTGCTACCGCAGTGCGCTTTAACGTCATCCAAACAAAGGGAATGCCCGGCGCACACAACAACCACGGCACAGCCAGTTTCACCCCAGCGTTCATCCTCCATACCAATAATGGCAACCTCTTGAATCGCCTCCATTTCATAGAGTACGCCTTCAATCTCGGCCGGATAAACATTTTCACCGCCGGAAATATACATATCCTTGGCGCGGTCCTGCAGAGTGTAATTGCCCTCATCGTCTTGTATCGCAATATCACCGGACCGGAACCAGTCGCCAACGAACGATTCTTCATTGGCTTTGTCATTGTTCCAATAACCAGGCGTGATGGCCGGGCCGCGCATCCAGATTTCGCCTGTTTCCCCGCGCGGCACTAATGAACCGTCTTCGTTGGCAATTTTCATTTCCGTGAACATCACAGCTTTTCCTGATGTGCCGACAATGCGCGGAACATCGCTGCGTGTAGCTAGGCAATTGCTGGCAGACGATTCAGTCATGCCGTAGCCGTCCTGTATCACCAGGCCGCGCTCATACCACCATTCAACCAGTTCCCTCGGCACGCTGGCACCGCCTGCCAACGCCGAAATCAGACGCGAATAATCGGTAGTCAACGCCTTAGGGGAAAAACGCATGGCATTATACATGGCTGGCACGCCGATGGTGTGGGTAATGCCAAGCTCAGGGTCATTGATAATGTCAAGCGTCGCCTCGGGTTCAAAAATACGCATAATCACCGCAGTGCCGCCGATGGAAATAGCTGGCAGGCTGGTAATATTGAGGCCGCCAATGTGAAACTGCGGCATGATCGTCAGAAACACGCTGCGTGAAGTTGCTTCGGTGGGGGCGATACCACTCATATGAGAGTAAAAGATCATTTCGTGGGTAATGATCACACCCTTGGGTTTGCCGGTGGTGCCCGACGAATACATCAACATACACATATCGGTGATCACTTGTTCTTCGCGGGCGTAGACCGGCACGGCACCCGCAATGGCTGTCTCCATATCGGAAGTACCGCCAAGGCCGTCAAAGCCGATATAATGATCAATATCAACCATCGATTTCAGCTCATCAATAACTGTTCTAAACTCATGGTCGTAGAACATCATCTTCGGGGTTGCGTCGCCGATGATATAGTTCAACTCGGCCGCTGTTAACCGGTAATTAAGCGCCAGAATAACGCCGCCAACCCGCCAGGTGGCCAGAATAATATCAAGCACGTCAGTTGAATTGAGCGCCAAAAACCCTACCCGGTCACCCGGTTTTAGCCCTTGGCTTCTCAGATAACTGGCAAGCCGCCCAACCCGTTCGTTCATCTGCGCGTAGGTTTGCCTGCGTCCACTGGCCAAGTCAATAGTGGCAACCTTGTCCGGGCTGGTGCCCGCATAATGGTTAACCCAATCAACAACATACGGCGGCTTATAACCTGTCATGAATGCTTCCTCCCCAGAAAGATGGCCTTTAACGGCGGTCACTAAAACGACTGCCTATCTACCTAATGTTATACGCCGTGAAACGCCCACTGCAATCAGGAACCCATAAAACTCTATGTATCAGGCCTAGTACAGCGTTACAGTTGGGTTCGACGTTGGTGGGAGGGCGATCATGTATAAGCAAATACTTGTTGGGTTTTTAATCATAGGCACGCTTGGTCTCGCGCCAGCCAATGCAGACACGGTTATATACCGGTTTGCCAAAATTATCGATGGCACCGGCGAAATACTAGATGCCCGCGACATCGCCGTGGAGAACAAACGCATTAAAGCGGTTGGCAACAATCTGGATGCATCAATCACTGGCACAATAGTTACTTTGGATGGGCTAACTGCCCTACCCGGATTGATAGACGCACACACCCACATCACATACGGCCTGAGCCAGTACCCGGACGGTGATGCATGGGCGGCACTTGGTACCGTTGAGCGCGCCGAGCGCTTTGAAGCTTCAAAAATTAATGCCTTGAAGACACTGCAAACTGGTGTGACCAGTGTTCGCGACTTGAATGCTGACCAACAGCTCGACTTTGATCTGAAAAAAGCGATCAATTCCGGTGAAGTTCCCGGTCCGCGTATCTATACGTCCGGCCCCGGCATTCACCCTTTCAATGACCCCCTACCTGAAGGCATGGAAGCTGCAACCGCCGACTTTTTGAGGCTAGCGACTTCAAGGCGCATCGCAATGGGTGCCGACTGGATCAAGGTTTTCGGCACCACTGGCAGCGCCTCGGACCTGACAAGCCGCGCCTATTACTCCGCTGAAGCTATAGCCGCAGCAGCAGATGCTGCAAAAGCTGCAGGCAAACGCATAACTGTTCACACATACGGGCCCGAAGCCGTGGATGCCGCGATCACAGCTGGCGTCACCTCCATTGACCATCCGGTTGGTATGTCAGATCAGCAAATCACAGCAATGGCAAGCGCAGGCATCATCTATGTGCCAACCATCGATCACAATCGTTATTATGCCCAGCATGGCAGCGAATATGGTTACGGCGATGATATTCAGGCTAATCTGCATGTTTTTGTAGGTCGCAATATTGAAACTGCGCGAAGGGCACACACGGCTGGCGTCACACTTGCGATGGGATCTGACGCTGTTCTTAGTGGTTTCGGTGAAAACACCTGCGAACTGAAAGCATTTGTCGCGGCAGGATTATCAACCGCAGAGGCCATTCAAACCGCGACCGTGGGCGGCGCGAAACTACTCGGAGAAGAAAACAATTTGGGCAGACTGCAACCCGGCTATGAAGCTGATTTCATTGCGGTTACCGGCGACCCGCTGGCCGACATCAGCGCTATCACCGACGGTGTTATGATGGTCATGAAAGCGGGCGAACTGGTAATTGATCACCGCGCCGACCCAGCGCAAATCAACAAACCAAACTGTGGAACACTCTACTAGAACCACTTCAGGCGAGTAACAAACTATGCAACTTGGATATTCATTCCCCAAGTTGCATAGCCTTGGTTTATTACCCTAGCAACTACTCGCCGTCATGATGATTGGTTTTACGGTCATCCCCGCGGTAAATATCCGGATTATCCCAAGGTTTGGGGCCAAACGGCTTGCTGGTCGGCCACACTTCATCAAGCGTTTCGCCGTCGCGGAGCACACCGCCCTGCATCACCTGTCCGATATCGAGCGTGTTACGGATATCATCGAGCGGGTTGGACCGGAGCACCACCATGTCGGCAAGTTTACCTACCTCAAGGCTTCCGATGTCTTGGCTGGCACCGACGAAGTGCGCACCGTGGCGAGTGGCAACTTCAAGAGCCGCATGCGGCCCCATCGCGCTGGCCACCATCCAGGTTTCCCAGTGTGAGCCGATACCGTGTTGTTGGCCGTGCGAGCCTATAGCGCCGTATCCGCCGTTAGCTATAATCTCGGAAAGGCCCTGCGCAATCATCGGGAAGCTATAGTCAGTATCCGGGCGTTTAATCGGCCGCCGCGTGTTGGGCACCAGTTGCCGCCAAGGCAACCACTTGCGTTGCTTGGCATCTTGCCAAACGTTTGTTTCACCCCAGAAATACTCCTCGTTCCAGGCACCCGGGCCCCCTACAACAAATGTAGGGGAATAAACCGTTTTGGCCTGTCCAAAGAATTTCGCAGCATCACTGTATAGCGGCGCATAACTCATTGGATG
>JAJFIU010000111.1 GCA_021774695.1 Alphaproteobacteria bacterium
GATCACAGCGTATGACCGCTTCTGACCCGTAGCGGTCATAGGTGAGGTTCACCGAGCGCTTGGGATTGTGCAAGGCCATGAAGATATTCAAGACGGGGGAGGCCCGCCTGCTCAACACCTTTCACTAGGCTATGGATCAACCATGACAGTCCGGGCGGGAAGACGGGATTATCGCCAGCGGCGAAATAAATGACGTCTTCCGAATATATCTCACTTATGTTGGAAACGCCTAGATGGAAGAGGTGCGCAAGGTTGACGCACTTGATGGCTTCATATTCCGGTTGAACATGAGTGACACCGAGATGTCGCCGTTTCTCGTAAGAAGCGGATTCTGGGTTTGTTCGATAACTCACAGTGGCTAGTGTCCGAATAATCCGATGGTCACGGACAACTCGTTCCAACCTGCATCTCTTGTCACTTGCTTCAAACCGTTGGACAGTTTCTCCAGACGACAGTTCTCCATCAAAAAATAGATTGCGAAGCTCTGAGTATTCTACGTTTTCGCTCGTTCCATCGACACCGAACAGAATGAGTCCATCAATCCCATTTAAATTTCTGGGGTATTTTAGTCCCGAGAAGGTCGCAAACCTCATTATGTAAGTATTTGCAGCATAAAATTCTGGCTTGCGTTTGAACTTAAAAGTTCCTTCATAACGAACTCGAATTTCGTCACCTGCAGGGGCGATAAACCGACTCTGACTAGGTGCGAAGACCAATCGATCCGCGAGTTTTACCTTCTCAACGATCTCCGCGCGCAACGCGAGGCCGTCAAAAACGCCAGCATAGTCTCGTGCTTTCTTGTCATTTGCCTCGTCGCACGCGACAATAAGTAGGAATAGACCGATAATCGCCACACGCATCATCACTCACCAAACTCGATCACGATTTACTTGCCCGTTCTGGGGTCGGTTTTGTGCATCTTGACCCGCTTGCTCTTAGTTTGCTTGTCGGCAGATTGGCACATGATTCCACGGAAATCCATACAAGTCCATTTATGGTGAGAAGCGGCCAGTAATCAAGTTATCTCTATAGGACCGCTTTGGGTCGTTTTCTGCCTTCGAATTTTCGTAGACAACATCTGTCCGAAGGACCGCTTCTGGCGAGAAAGCGACCAATCCCTGTGGAGGGCCCAAATGGGCGCTTGTTGACCCTAAGCAGCCATAGCCTGCTTGGTTGCAGGAAAAGAAATATGTGTGGTCTGGCAATAGTTGTAGACGATGGTCCGGTTACTCTACGTAACAAACAAAGTAGGGACGCTCTCTATGTAATGGGTGTTGTTTGTTGTCTGAGGCCGTCCACTTTAGCCAACGTTCTCGATTGTCACGTATAGAGAGAACTTCGCCAGTATCATCCAAAAATGAACCGTTAAATATTTTTGCCACGTCCTCGAATTTATAACCTTCGGGTAGATGAAAAAACTCCATCAAAAAAGTGGTACCAAAATTAAATTTACAGCCATCGTTCATTTCAAAGACCCAGCCAGTCCAAGACATTACAGTTTCGCCTTCGATGTCATCTAGTAGTGGAAAACGGCAATTCCCGACCTTGAGTCCGGCACGGGATTGCCTTGACCGCCGGCCGGGTGGTCGGCCAGCTATTTGCCGATAATGTAGCAGGCGATGCGGCGCTGATGCTCGTGTCGCCTGTTTTGGTTTTGCGTCATATGAATGCCTGCCTTCCTTCCAAAGCGGGCTCTCGGCGTCTACAAGCTGCACCGCTTATCACCTATTTAGCGCCGTCTGTGTCAATGCACTTCATTTCGGCGCGCAATATTATGTAGACAAATGAATATGTTGAATAATGCACGGAAGATAAGCCGATGAATCGCTTTTTATATTTTTTATTTCTGCTTGCGTACGCGAACACTGTGTTTGCTCAAGAGGTTAACCCGTCAGTTTGGGACCACTACGGCGGCAGCGAAAAAGGGATGCAATATTCCGGCGCTGACCAAATTACCGCCGAGAATGTTGGCAATTTGGTCGTCGCCTGGACCTATAGGACAGGTGAAATGAGCGAAGGGTTTTCTCGGCAACTATCATTTCAAGCCAACCCGATTTTAGTGGAAGGAAAACTATATATCTCGTCTGGCAGTGCCATCATTAGCGCCGTTAACCCGGCGACCGGAGAGGAATATTGGCAATTCGATCCCCAGTTAAACCGCCAGCAACGCTACTCGGAAAGTGCAAATCGGGGCGTAAGCTCCTGGATTGATCCACAGGCTTCGTTAGGTGATGTTTGCAGGCATCGAATCTTCGTGGCGACGTTAGATGCGAGCATGTTTGCTGTTGACGGAGAAACCGGACAATCCTGCGCGGATTTTGGCACTGAAGGAAAAGCCGATCTTCATAGAGGCGTGAGAGAGAATGTTGATGACTGGGGTGATTATTTAATGACCTCACCGCCAGTTATTGTCGGCAATATTGTCATTGTTGGCTCGGCGATTGGGGATAATCGTGGTGTTGAGCTTGAATATGGGATCGTTCGAGGTCTCGACGCCCGCTCAGGAAAAATATTATGGAAATGGGACCCGGTTCCCCGTGATCCTGCCGATCCCATGCATTCACATTGGGACCCGGAACAAGTAGGGCGAAACGGTGCAGCAAATGCCTGGGCTCCGCTTTCTGCTGATAGCGCTCGCGGCATTGTTTACGTCCCCACTGGTTCGGCCAGCCCAGATTTTTATGGCGGAGAAAGGGTTGGTGACAATCGCTATGCTAACTCTCTCGTTGCCCTGAATGCATCGACCGGTAAAGTTATCTGGCATCAGCAGCTCATACACCATGACGTTTGGGATTATGATCTTGCCTCCCAGCCAACACTGGTTGAACTGGTTAAAGACGGCGAGGTAATTCCGGCGGTTATTCAAGCCACAAAAACCGGATTTATTTTTACTTTTAACCGCGTGACGGGTGAACCATTGTTCGCGATTGAAGAACGCCCGGTCCCTCAAGGCGGCGTATTAGGAGAAGTTTTGTCTCCCACCCAACCATTTCCGGTGGCGCCGCCAGCCCTGGTTCCCAATCATGCGTTAACACCTGATGATGCATGGGGAGCGGTATTTTTTGATAGGATGTCCTGTAAGGCCTTGATTGAAGAATATAGATCTGAGGGCATTTTTACACCGCCAAGCCTGCAGGGAACAATTAATATGCCGGGCTATGGCGGCGGTGTGAATTGGGGTGGATTAGCCTTTGATCCTGCCCGCCAGATCGCTGTTGTAAATCCCAACAACATACCGCACGTCGTACAATTAATTCCACGACAGGAATTCGAACCGCTTCGCGCTTCTGGAGATTATCCCAAATCACAATTCACCCGCCAAAGTGGAACGCCTTATGGCATGCGTAGACAGCGCCTTCTGTCCCCTCTCGGCGCGCCTTGCGTTGCGCCGCCCTGGGGCACTATAGCCGCCGTAGACATGGTCGGGGGAGATATACTTTGGCAAATACCCTTTGGAACCACTGAAGATCAAGCGCCGTTTGATGCGGATTGGGGAATGCCGAGTGTGGGCGGGCCGATAATTACCGCTTCAGGGCTTATTTTTATTGGGGCCGCCCTGGACGGTTACATTCGCGCTTATAATATTGAAAATGGTGAAGAACTTTGGCGCCACAAATTGCCAGCTGGCGGGCAAGCTACACCGATGACATATATCGATGAAACAACCGGGCGCCAGTTCCTGGTAATAGCGGCAGGCGGACACGGCGGCGTTGGTAATGAGCCGGGTGATTACGTTGTCGCATTCGCTCTCAAGTCTCGCTCCCGATAGCGCTATTGTCATGTAGGGATTGCTCTAGCGCTTTTCGAAACCGGCGGCTCAGACGAACCTCGCTCTTGTCGGAAAGAATTAAAATCGCATCGCCGCCGGACGTTGGCTTTAGTGTTTTGATTTCCGAGATAGCGACAGCATGGCTTCGGTGAACCCGTATCAGTTGTGCTGCGCTAAAATCGCTACTGAGCTGTTTTAAGCTCCCTCTAACTTCCAGGGTTTTGTCTTTAAAATGCAGGATGACATAGTTTCCAGCGGCTTCGAGCTGGATAAGGTCGCAGGCATTAACCACGGACATCTTGCCATCATGACGAACCGTAACACGGCTCGAATCCTTTGGTGCTAAAAACCGTTTTAGCAAATAATTCAACCCCATAGCCATTACCAGATACCCCAAGTAGGTTCCGACATCTTTGTTATATTCATAAATAAATACGGCGGCTGAAAAATCGAAATCATAAATTCGGCCTTCCCAGATGAAATGTAATATTTTTCTCATACCCACCATAAGGCCGAGGTGCGCCAGGCTGAACGGCAGCGACATTATCGCCAGAAAAATCACATTCCGGTGCCAATTTATCTTTTGGAACGGAAATTTGGCTATCAGCCAATAAATAACAGGGATGAGAAGCCCCATCGCCAACTGGCTTGTGGATTCCCATATAAGGAAATACCAATCTGGAATCGAAACGCCCTGTTTTGCCGCATCAAATTGCAGCGTGGAAACATTTGAATAAACGTTGAATGTTAAAACAAACGTCCAAAAGGCAATGGTTAAATTTCGTTCTCTAGAGCCCAACTTATTCCACAAACATCAATATTTTTTTGGCACTTCAGCGATTGTGGATACCGTCTTTCATGCGTCCAACAATCCTGCTTTGTTGCCCCATTCGGGAGCATAGTGAAAGGCGCGGAAAATGCAAACTAGCTAATATTTCCAATGGCTGCTTATGGCGAGAAGCGGACATTTCGCAGCGTCATAGCTGAATGACGGCATCTGATTCAAAGCAGCCCCCACACCAGTTAGATCAAGCTAAAACAGACAGCCAATACCCGAAATTACTTACGCAAGTGCCGTTTCAAATAGTGCGTTCACGCGGGACCATGCTTTTTCAGCTTGCTCCTTGTTGTAGACCGTACTGTCGGGTGGGCACCAGCCGTGCAATGTGCCGGCGTACACTTCAATCTCGGCTGGCACGCCTGCTGCCTTATACGCCGCAGCGAGAACATTTTTTGCGTCTGGTCCTCGCTCGTCATCATTTTCGGCGATAGCGTGCAGCACATGCGCTGGCGAGGTTGGGATTAGCAGATGCGGGCTATCTTCCCTATCGGTCACGAGGCCGCCACCATGAAAAGACGCCGCTGCACCAACACGTTCAGGCACAGCCGCGGCGGTGCGCATAATCAGCGGGCCGCCCATGCAGTATCCCATGGTTCCAACCTTGCGCGAAGTATCAACGCTGTCCTGCGCGTCAAGAAAGCTGATGTAAGCCCGCGCGTCAGACATGCTCGCATCCTGGGTTAGCTTGCGTGCCATGCCAATCAGGAACTTGCGGGTGTCCGGGTCCTGGAAGCTTGCGCCCTCAGGCACAACAGGTGCTTTGGCGTCACGGTAGAAGGGATTAACCACCAGCACCGAGTAGCCTTCCGTGGCAAGGCGTTTGCCCATGGCTTTAAACGCAGGCCTCAGCCCCTTGATATCGGGCCACATAAGCACAGCCGGATGTTTGCCAGAAGACGGCCTGACAAAGTAACAGTCGGAAACACCGTCTGCCCCAGTCCCATTTGCCATCGTCACGCTCACATCCGATTCTTCAACCACCTCCTGCCCCAGCGCACTGGCAGGAGCCATTAATGTCATAATCGCTGCTGCGCTTAGTTTGCTGAAATCACGCCGATTGAGCGCGCCGCCAGCTTGCGCAAATTTCTCATTATCTTTTTCTGTCTGTTCGTCGCACATAATCACCCTCCCAAAAAAAACAGCTTACATCGGTGATTGCCGTTTGCACATTCACTTCAATGTTATCTAAATTTTTGGACTTCAGGCCAAAGCGCCGACAGGGTAATAGAGGAGTTTGGATCATGGGATGGCAGGATAACCAAATCAGGCAGTTGGGCCTTCAGCGCCCGAACTTTGGCATAGCATGACCTTAGAAGTCCCGCGTCGCCAATGCCGGGAACTTGGTCTTTCATCAACAAGTCAACCTGATAAGTGAGATCCCCCACCAGCAAAAGCGGCGGCTGCCCGGCAGACCGCACCAGCATCGACATTGAGCCCGGTGTATGGCCAGGCGTCGGCAACAGGATCATCGAGCCATCGCCCATAACATCAAACGCACCGCCGAAGGGAGCCAGAAGCGGGTCATTGGTCGGCGCAAAATCAATGGGATGCCATTTCGCTCCGGGCACCTCGATATGCTCCTTCAAAATCCATTCACGTTCCGGATGCTCTAACGACAACTGCTGCCATTCATCGCGGCTGACCAGCAGTTCCGCCTGCGGTACATCTGAAATGCCGCCGATGTGGTCCCAGTGCAGGTGGGAGACCACAACTTTTTGCACGTCAGTGGGCTCAAACCCTTGTTCCCTCAACTGGTTGCCAAGGGCGTCTTCGGGCGTGATATGGAAACGAAACAGCCGTTTCAGGAGAAACCGTCCGATAGGGCTGGATATATAATTAGGGTCAGTCGCAGTGGCCGGGTCCATGCCCGCATCGAACAGAACAAGGCCGTCCCGGTGTTCAATCACAAAAGCAAGCAGCGGCATGCGGCCCCAGCTGCGCGACGTCAGCACCCACCATAGCTGCGGCAAACGGCTACCATAGCGGTGTTCCCGGTGCGATTCGGCCCAACCAGTCATGATCGGCGTGATCCGCTTTATTGCCTGATCTGTTGATTTTAAATCCACCTTACCTCTCCGGGTAAACGCGCACATCAGCCACGCAGTGTGACCAATGATTATCAACCGAAAATACAGTAATCAGCGGCTGAAAACTTTGACCAAGATCAAAGCTTTGTTGGTGGTTGATGAGAGGATAGTTTGGTGAGGGTGTCTAGCGCGCCGCCACACTGCCACGCAGATAATCCAGCGGGTCAAGCGCGCGGCGGCCCTTGCGTATCTCAAAATGCAGCTGTGGGTCTGTCACGCCTCCAGTAGAACCTACCCGCGCGATAATCTGGCCTTTGTTGATCTGGTCTCCCTTGTTAACCAACAAGCGCTCGTTATGGGCATAGGCGGTCAGCCAGCCGTCTGCGTGCTTCAAGAGCAACAGGTTGCCGTAACCCTCAAGCGCGTTGGAGGCATAGACCACCACCCCGGATTCTGCCGAGCGCACCGGTGTGCCCTGCTTGGCCAATATGTTGATGCCGTCATTATGCAAGCCGCCCTCTTTGGGACCAAAGCGCGATGCCAGTTTGCCGTCTATCGGCCAGCGAAAGCCGCTTTGGCTGCGGGCTGGCGGTGCCGGAAGGGCCACCACCCTGCCTTTTGGCGCAGCTTTGGGCCTACTTGCTGATGCTGTTTGCCTTGCTGCTGCAGCCGCTGGTGTGGCTCCGCCTGGCAGCGTCAACACCTGGCCAACCGCAAGCCTGTAGGGTTTCCGAATGCCGTTTTCCCGCATAAGCGCGCTGATATTCACGCCGTAGCGCCGGGATATGCCGTACCCCGTTTCGCCCTTCACCACTGTATGCTGCAGCGCCAGTGGCAGTTTCAGTTCCTGCCCGATCGCCAATGTGTAGGGTGCGCGCAGGCCATTGGCGGCTATCATGCTGCGCACCGGCACGCCGCTTTTACGGGCCAGTGAATAGAGCGTGTCGCCTTTCGCAACGCTGATGGTAGCACCGGAGACCGGTGTTTGAACCACACGCTGAGGCGGCACCACCAATATGGGTTTGCCCGTTGAGCGCGGCCGGCTAACAGCGGACGCACTTATATTGTTAGAGTTTTTGGCATACTGGCGCTTAGGGTTCCAGCGCGGGCTTGGCACCGGCAGCGGCGAGTTCAGCACTCTGTATACCGGCTTAATATCGGCTGGCGCCGTTCGGCCAAACGAACAACCGGCAAGTGCTGCGCATAAAGCCAAGACAAAACCGCTTTTCAGCAAGCCAAACACTGCTCGATTGTCCCTATCCACGCTGGTTACCGCATCCTTCATTTCGAAACGATACTAAGGCATAGCGATAAGGGCAATATTTTGTCGGATAAATAATAAAATTATGCGGTTGGCCGAGCGCGAAAGCCTTACAGGCATGTCTGCTAATTCGGTTTTTGACCTATTGCGGGCAGGCTTTTTGCTCCAGAGTTCTACACGTATCGCAGGACTCTACTCGTACCGAAGTGCGTCAATCGGATTGGCGCGCGCAACTGAAAGCGCGTGAACCGACGTGGTTAGCCACGCCAGTGCCACCGCTGCGGAGCCCGCCATGAGGAAATAGGTCACACTTAGATCGATCCGGTACGCATATCCCAGCAACCAGTCATTCATAAAATAATAGGCGATCGGCCAGGCGATTAGGTTGGCTGTCAAAACCGGCACAGAAAACTGCCATACAAGCAAAACAACAATATCAACAATACGCGCACCCAATATCTTGCGAATGCCTATTTCTTTGGTGCGGCGTTCGGCGGAAAAAGCCGAAAGACCGTATAACCCGAGCGCTGCAATCGAAATGGCGAGGATCGAGAAATATATGAACATGATTAGCTGCTTGTCTTCGTCGGTATAAAAGGCGCTGATGTCATCTTCGATCATGCTGCGATTAACCGGTGTACCAGGAACCACCTCGGCCCAGACCTTATCGATTGCTGCCAGCGTCTGCTCTTCTTGCCCCGGGCGAATACGAAGCGTCATGGTATTCAGGATCGATTGCTCGCTTAAAAACAGGCTGGCGAGCGGCGCTGTTTCAGCCGAACGAACCAATAAATCAGGCACAACACCAACAACCGTGCCCTGCGCAATATCATCTGCGCTGACGGGAAATCCGATAACCTGCCCGAGCGCCTGATCGGCGTCCGAGAAACCAAACTTTGCAAGCGCGCTTTCATTCAAAACAATTGCGAATGTCAGCGTGCCCTCAATTTGCTCGTCAGAATTGGGGAAAACCAGCTGGTCAGACGATATAGTTTCAGAAAAAAGCCGCCCGGCTATGGGGTCAACACCAAAGAAATCAAAGAAATTGGTATCAACCCCTATCGTCTGCACCATTACGCCGTCAGTGCGGGTTTTATTGGGGGGTATGAACATGGTATTCCAGCCACCGTCGAGCGGCAGGCTAAACTGAGAAAGTGTGGTGCTTTCTACGCCTGGCAGACGCAGCAGTTCGTTTCGAAGCGTCGCCTTTTGGCTTGTGTTATCACCGTCTAAACCCCTGAGAACCACACGGCTGTCACTTTCGTAGCCAGTATCCAAATTGCGAGCAAAATTGGTTTGAAAGGTAATTACCAGCGTTGAAATAAACAAAACAATCGAAATCGAAAACTGAATTGCCACCAGTGCTTTACGCAGCATTGCCGGGCCCTCGGATCCTGACTTATTGGAACGCAGCGTTAAGGCTGGCCTGAAGGAGGACAATATAAAAGCAGGGTACAGCCCAGCTGTCAGCCCAACGCCGAGAGCAAGCCCAACAAGAGCCAAACCCATCCCACTATTACTCAGAATATCAAGATGCAGGTTCAAGCCTAAGAAACTATTATACCAAGGCAACAGCGTTTCCACCAAGGTCAGCGCGAGCAGCAGGCTGACCATCGAGATCAATACTGACTCGCCGAGGAACTGTAAAATTAGCTGATTTCTTTTTGCGCCCAACACTTTACGCAGGCTGACTTCCCGCGCCCGTTTTGTCGAAAGAGCGGTGGACAAATTCATGAAATTAATGCTGGCAATAACCAGGATCATTACAGCGATCAGGATGAAAGTTGCCACCAGAGTACTGTCGCCCATTTCCTCAACAGATTTCATGTAGCTTTCAGTTAGCGGCACCAGTGTCAGGTGAATAAATTCGCTGGGCGTGAATGTCTCTGTTACGCCCACTGTGCGGTCGAGGAAATTTGGAAGTTGCTTTTCAACCAGCGATGGGTCAACGCCGTCCCTCAGCAAAAGATAGACAAAAGTGGTTGGATCCGACCAGGCCTCAAAACGGGCATCACTCCATCTTGTTTCATCAAACAGGGCGATAAAGTCCGCTTGGAAATGGGTGTTTTGCGGTAAGTTTTCCATAACCGCCGCGACCACATAGTCAATGTCGCCAATTACCAGCGATTGGTCGATCGGGTCCTGATCGCCGAAATATTTGATCGCCATGCGTTCGCTGATCATTACCGAGGCATTGTTGGCCAGAACGCTGGGCCGATGCCCCTTTATTGCCGGGATATCTAGAACGTTAAAAAAGTTACTATCTACAAACCTGACCGGTTCACGGAACTGATTTGGGCCGCGCCGCACAGTGCGTCTTGCATCACGAACCACCCGTGTTACCTGCTCAATCTCAAGCGGGAACGCTGCAGCCGCGGCAGGCGCGAAGGGGCCAGGTGCCGATGACAGGCTCGGCATATCGCCGCCAGGATTGTGGTAAACTACTTCAGCGCGGTAAATGCGGTCAGCATTGGGCCAGAACTTATCGAAGCTTAATTCAAACTGAACAAATAACAGGATAAAGGTTGCTGCGGCCATACCCAGCGCCAGTCCGCCAACGTTAATCAAAGAAAACATTTTGTTTCTTGATAGATTACGAATTGCAGACGCTAGGTAATTTCTAAACATTTGAGATGCCTCGAGTGTTTTATGATTGAATTTTTGTTTCAAACGCAGTGGTACGAGGACATGCAGCAAGGGGCGTGCCAAAGAAAATCACTTGGTTAAACGGCGGATTTCCTAGCATTTTAACTATGGACCAAACGTGATCTAGCCACAATGATCGAAAGTGAACACAAACTGTACGAAATCGCACACCGTCATTTAGCCGGCAATATTTTGTCGTTTAAATAATAAAAATTATGCGAACAGCGTTTGTCACGGCAGCATCAGTTGAAATTTCTGGTGTGGGCGCACTACCATTGCTATCCTACCGAACATGAAACAGCTTTATAACACCATCGGCGTTGGCTACGCGAACCTTCGCAAGCCGGACCCAAGGATAGCGCAAGCGATCAACACTGCCCTGGGCGATGCTGAAACTGTTTTGAATGTTGGTGCTGGAACCGGGTCTTATGAGCCAGCTGACAGAGTTGTCACTGCCATAGAACCTTCCATTGAAATGATCCGCCAACGCCTGCCCGCCGCACCGAAGGCGCACCAGGGTGTCGCCGAACACCTGCCGTTCGAAGACAATCAATTTGATGCGGCCATGGCCATTTTAACGGTCCATCACTGGTCCGATGTGGAAGCCGGGCTTGTTGAGATGCGCCGTGTTACAAAAAACCGGCTGGTGATCCTGTCGTTCGACCCCGCCGCCCCCTATTTTTGGCTGGCAGACTATATTCCTGAGATCATCGCAATTGATCAGCCAATTATGCCCAAACTCAGCGAGTTTGCGCGTATTCTCGGCAAAACCGAAATCACGCCGATCCCCATACCGCATGACTGCACTGACGGGTTTCTGGGAGCCTACTGGCGACGCCCGCGCGCCTACCTGAATCCGCTGGTGCGCGCCGCCATCTCAACTTTCCCGAAGCTGGACGATATTTCAGGCCCTTTGGCTACACTGGAAAGCGACCTGAACTCAGGCGTTTGGGAGGCGAAACATGGCCACCTGATGGAACAGGATAGCCTGGACATCGGCTACCGCCTAATCGTTGCAGACTGTTCCTAGCGCACCGGATATCGAGTTTGAGGGGAGGTCTTTATGATCCTGTTTTATAGACCGCGCACGGTGTCAATATGTGCGATCAACTCATCTGTACGCGCCAACTGATCGTCAATCATACCAAGCAGGAAACCAGCGTAATTTTTTTCAGCGGTCAGCAATTTTAAAAACTGCGGATTATCGGCATTTTCGACAAATTCATTTATTGCAGTTTGTGACTGTGCCGTCAGAGGCAGAAGTTCAAAATCTGTTTGTCCAAGTGCGCCTGCCCTGCTCGGTAACGCGCCTGCATGTAATACCCCCTAAAAAGAGCCTCGTGGTCTTGACATTTGTACCCCATGGTCTTGACATTTATACAGGGAGCTCGTAGCTCAGTCATATTAACTCGGGCGTTGAGCGCGGCAAGCTAACCAAATAGCAGGCAACCGCAGCGCGAAGCCCCGGTTCGTCTTATCGGGGCCAATTTATGGAGCCTCGAGATGAAAACTATATTTGAACCCTTCCGTATCAAAACCGTTGAACCCATCCGCATAACAACGCGAGATGAACGTAAAAAGCTGCTCGAAAAAGCCCATCACAACGTCTTTTTGTTAAAGTCCGATGATGTCCTGATTGATCTGCTCACAGATTCCGGAACATCCGCGATGAGCACTGATCAGTGGTCGGCCTTAATGCGCGGCGACGAAAGTTATGCGGGTTCGCCTTCCTTCTTTCGCTTTGAAGCAGCAGTTCGTGACCTTATGCCCTTCAACCATATCATTCCGACCCATCAAGGGCGCGCGGCGGAGGCAATATTATTCTCGATTTTGGGCGGGCACGGCAAAACGATACCATCAAACACCCATTTCGATACCACGCGTAGTAATATCGAAAACAGTGGTGCTTCAGCCGATGACCTGGTCATCGCCGAGGGCAATGACCCAGCATGCTATCACCCCTTCAAAGGTAATATTGATACGGAAAGGTTAGAATGTTACCTGAAGGAAAAAAGCGATACAACGCCTTGCATCATGTTGACTATAACCAACAATGCGGGCGGCGGCCAACCCGTCAGCCTTGCCAATATCAAAGCTGTATCCGACCTTGCAAAAAAATATAACAAGCCCTTTATCATTGATGGTTGCCGCTTTGCTGAAAACGCCTATTTCATCAAACTTCGTGAAGAAGGCTACGCTAATACCGATGTGAAAGACATTGTACGGAAAATATTTTCGCTTGCCGACGGTATGACAATAAGCGCCAAGAAAGACGCCTTTGCCAATATAGGCGGTTGGTTGGCGTTAAATGACGATGAACTGGCAGAAAAAGCCCGCACTCGACTTATCCAGACCGAGGGTTTTCCCACATACGGCGGCTTGGCTGGTCGCGACCTCGAAGCTATAGCGCAAGGCCTTCGTGAAATCGTTGATGAAAATTATCTGGCTTACCGGATCAGGACCAACGAATATCTCGGCGAACGGTTGCAAGCGCTTGGCTTTCCAATCGTTAGGCCCACAGGCGGGCATGCGGTTTTTGTAGACGCACGCAGTTGGCTTTCACATATTCCCCCGCTTAACTATCCCGGACAGGCTTTAACGGCTGCGCTGTATGAAACTGGCGGCATCCGCGCCTGTGAGATCGGCACGGTGATGTTTGGCCGCAAACCGGACGGCAGCGAAGAACCTGCCGCGATGGACCTTGTTCGCCTCGCCATGCCGCGACGGGTTTATACACAGTCACATGTTGATTATATCGTTGAGGTCTTCGAAGAGTTGGCAAAAAACAAATCAAACCTTTGTGGATTCCGAATTACAGAAGAAGCATCAGCAATGCGTCATTTCACTGCAAAGTTCACAAAACTGACGTGACTGTTGAAGCTGGGGCTACACCATTATAAATCAGTATTTTTGGCGACAGCTTCTGGACATCTGGGGACATAGTGACCTGAACTCAGGTGTTTGGACGCAGGAATATGGCCATTTGTTAGAACTGGACAACCTGATATTGGATACCGCCTTGTCGTTGCAGACACCAGCGACCTGAAAAGTCAATCATCGGGCAAATTTTAGGGTTTCCCGCCCTGATATTATTGTTACTGTGTGTGATGACATAGTGGCCGAAACGTGCCCAATCCGGCTCGAAAACGCCGTCAAGGATGAAGGATACAAGCAAGAGGTGGTCAGAACGTTTCATGCGACGACCGATGAAGCTGGGCGCTGTGTGAAAAGCCCGGTGAAGCTGGACCTTGAAGCCTGCTCAAGCTGCAAATGAATATTACCAAAAAGTTTCAAAGAAATGGGACGCATACATGCTCACGGAAAACACCAATACAAAGAACACACCGTCAACTATAGACCCCGCCTCCAGTATCGGCGTATTCGAGAAATGGTTATCAGTTTGGGTTGCGCTTTCAATCGCGGCTGGCATCACTTTAGGGCAGGCATTTCCAGATGCGTTTGCACTGCTTGCCCGCCTTGAATATGCAAATGTGAATTTGGCGATTGCGGTTCTTATCTGGGCAATGGTTTATCCCATGATGGTATCGGTTGATTTTAGCAGTATTACCCATGTTGCTGACCAACCAAAGGGGCTGTTGATCACGCTGGTGGTAAACTGGTTGATCAAACCCTTTAGCATGGCGGCTTTGGGCGTGTTGTTTTTCAACTATGTTTTTGTCGATCTCATGTCAGCGGCGGAAGCCAATTCCTATATTGCCGGCCTTATTTTGTTGGGGGCTGCGCCCTGTACGGCGATGGTTTTTGTCTGGTCACAGCTAACAAAAGGTGACCCCAACTATACGCTGGTGCAGGTTAGCGTGAACGACATCATCATGATTTTCGCCTATGCACCCATTGTTGCGCTTCTTTTAGGCGTAACAGACATTCCTGTGCCGTGGGACACCCTTGTTCTTTCGGTAGCGCTGTATGTACTAGTTCCCTTAATCGCAGGCGTGTTAACCCGCCGAAGACTCCAGAAAACCGATAAAAACCCTGATGCAGTCGCCAATTTTACAGCGCGCTTAAAACCCTTTTCAATCTTTGGGCTTCTGGTAACGGTGGTTCTATTGTTCGGCTTTCAGGGCAACGTAATTTTGGCCCAGCCATTGTTGATTTTGCTCATTGCGGTGCCGTTGCTCATTCAGTCATATGGTATTTTTGCAATTGCTTACGGGGCAGCGTGGTTCATGCGGGTGCCTTTCAAAATAGCGGCGCCCTGCGCAATGATTGGCACATCCAACTTCTTTGAACTCGCGGTAGCAGTCGCCATTAGCCTCTTTGGGCTTCATTCAGGAGCGGCTCTGGCAACCGTAGTTGGCGTGCTGGTGGAGGTTCCTGTCATGCTGTCGCTGGTCATGTTTGCAAACCGAACTCAGGGCCTGTTTCCACGCAGCTAACTGTATACTATCCCCAGATAAAAAATTTCTTGGCGACCTAATCATGAGGGTTTGGTGTTGAGTTGGGTCTAGGTGCAGCGATCCGGCTGTTAATTATATACGGTTGTCTAATTGAATTTGTCTTCTCCGGGTTAATCTGCATTTTTTGGCTGCCACTTTTATGGTTGTCTACGAGGTCATGGAACGGCTTTGGAGCATCTCGGTGTTCCTGCCTCAAGATAGCGGTCAAAAACGGGTGGATGCCTCTCTGTCCCCAACGTCATCTAATGTAACGACAGTATAAGCGAGGTCATCCCAGCCCGACAAAAGGGGCTGGCAAAAGGGGCTGGCAAAAGGGCTTTGCTAAAGTTGCCTGCGCCTTCTGCCAGTCAAACTCTTCTTCTTGCGTCCACAGCCGGTGCATCAGAACCGCCAGCTTGCGTGCCACAGCAACACGGGCGCGTTTCGGGCCTTTATGCTCGGCGAGCTTTTGCCCCCATGCCTTGAGGGCACAATCTCGTTTTAAGCGGCCGAGCACACTGTTGGCAGCTTCATAAAGCGCCCGCCTCAGCATCCTGTCCCCGCGTTTGGAGATATGCCCCATGGTATCCATATCGCCTGACTGGAACCGGCGCGGGGTCAGGCCCGCATAGGCCCCCACATCACAGGCGCGTTTAAACCTGGCAGGGTCTTCGATGCTGGATTTAAAAGTCAGTGCTGTGATGGGGCCAACACCGGGCACGCTCATCAGCCGCTTGCAAACAGGATCACTTGCTGCCTGCTGCTTCACTGCCCTGTCCAGCTTTTTGAGCTCATGCTCCAACCCGGTGATGGCACTAACCAGCGGATCAAGCAAGGGGCCGAGCGCGGGTTCCTGCTCAAATAAACGCTGCAAGCGTTCAGCCCGTTTGCCCGCTGTGGTGGCACCGCCAAGCCTCAAGCCAAACAGCTTCAAAAGCCCGCGCAACTGATTGAGCATATCTGTGTGGCTTTTCACCAGCTGGTGGCGCACCCGCAGCAGTGTTCTGTCAAGATGTGTGCTCTGGCCTTTGGTGTGAACTACCTTGAACCAGCCGGTGCGTGCTAGCTGTGCCAGTCCTTCGGCGTCATTCTCATCCGACTTGTTGAGCCGCGTAGACAGGACCCCTTTGGCGTGTCGGGCACAGATGCACACTGCATCAATGCCTCTCTCTTGCAGTCCATGATAGAGAAAGCTGGATATCGGCCCGGTTTCCAGAACAACTGTGTCAAGGCCCGGTGACCGTTTCTTCAGCACCCGGCTCAGCGCATCAGGGTCGCTGGGGCAAACACCTTGCCAATGCAAGTCGCCGTCTGAATTAACAAGGCAGATATTGGTTTTCTTGTCACTAACGTCAAGTCCGGCGTATAGTGGTGTCATGGGTCATTCTCCTATGTTGGGGCGGTTTGTTTTACGCAAAACACTGACCCCGTATTATCATATGGAGAATGACCCTAATTCAATTACGCTATGTCCCCAGATACCCGCTTTTATATTTACTCTTTCTTAGGGCTATGATCAGGCTTCGACACTCCTTCGTCGATTAGTTTATTGAGGTTTATGCCCATGCCCATAAAATTGGGCTGTAATATGAAAGAGGAACTTAATTTCGACAATATCGCGCGCGCCTTGTGCATCAACGAAGAAGACCCTCCTATTTCAATTGCCTCAAAAACCACATTCATCATTTGCATTGCCTCTTGTTGAAAAACCGGTTCGCGTTTTAGTGGTAACCCTAATAATTTCTTTGCCTTTTGTAGCCGCGATTTATCGCCGCTCGCGACCGCCAGTATGGCAAAGTGCAAAATGTAGTCTGCTTTTTCGGAATCGTCGTCAAAACTGTCAATGGCCAAAGCATCGATCTCGATCAGCGCTTCGTCCACTTCCTCCAAGCCATTGAGGCACATAGCTCGGAATACATGCAGGATAGGGTCATCGGAGATTTCAATTGCACTGTCATAATGATTCATCGCAGACCGCCAGTCCTCTTTTAGACAGAAGACGTCAGCTAGATCTCGATGTCCTCCGGCGCGGCCGATGTCAGTTAGGTATTTAATTTCCAAATACTTTGTGAATTCGATCACAGCTTGATCCAAGAATTGAGAAGCACGTTCGGGCGGCTGTTTGGTATCCAGCAGAATCGTACTCATGATGAATAGCGCCTGGCCATACTTCTGACGCTGATACGGGTCAAGGGCATCAAGTTTTTTGCAATATTCAATAACCTCTCCAAGAGTATGTCCCGCGCTCCTTGGATCATTGTGCATCAAAAGTAACGTCGCTTTGACGACGCCCTGATGAATAATGTCACTATCGTCCTCAGAAGTTTCACGCACACGGTCGATCAATTTTATGCGTTCTGCAAAACTCAGGCGGTCGCCTGAAATATTGAGATACACCGCCAAAACCATTGGGTCTTCTACAGCGTCGATAGGCCCAAGTTTTATTATCTCCCGATAGCCTGCTTCAACGTCCCACTCTTTGCCAAGCGCACATAGCGTATGCAGCAATATTATTTTTTGCTGCCAATGCTCGGAATGAATATTGCTACGTAATCGCTCTAAAACAGCTAGAAAATCGTCAGTATCTCCAAGGTGTTCATATATGCGACGAAGCCGGCCCACATAATGATAAAGCGCTTCAACATCAACAGTCCAAATCCGCTCGACTGAAACTGATGTTTTGGCAAATAAACCTGTAGCGGTGTGGCTCTGATGCCAAATTGTATATTGGGTGACGTCAGCGCGCGCCGCACGTAATGCCGAATGAAAATCTTCCTGTTTGCAGCATCTGAGATAATCATTCCCGATACTCTTCGCTTCTGGCAGGTTTGCGGAGCAGCATTTTTTGAACTTCATGCCACTACCGCAAAGGCACTTGTCATTTGGACCGGGTTTGATTGGTGTTCTTCTTGGCTTTGTTGTCACAATTCGAATCTTTCGAAAGTAAGAATTACAACTAGACTACCAAATAAGGGCTAGGTCACCAAAATGTTTCCTTTTTAATAGAAGCAAGCCAAGAGAACTAATCTGGGTGTCTCAAATCTCTCCAAACACGACACTAGTCTACCAATCAGCTATGGAAGGACAGAGCCGTCGATAGTGCTTCATATAAATCCCTACTATTAGCTATTAGATGTTTCAGGAGCTTACAACGTAGGCCACTTCAAATCAGAATTCCTTGGCAACTGCCTCAGCAAGCTCACTGCGGGTTTGGTGGTGGGTTAGGTCCAGATGCAGCGGGGTGATGGAAATGAATTTTTCGCGTACTGATTTCAGGTCTGTCTCGTGGCCCGGCAGGCCCACTTCGCGCCCTAGTCCGAACCAATAGTATTTGAAACCACGCGGATCGACGCGTTCTTCAACATTATTGCCCAGCATCTCGCGCCTGCCCTGCTCAGTCACGCGGATGCCCTGAATTTCCTCTGGCACAAAGGCGGGGAAATTCACATTCATTAACACACCAGTTGGCCAGCCAGTATCCAACAGCGATTTCAGCACTTCGGGTGCAAAACGCTCTGCGGTTTTCCATTTGGTGCGCTGATCGGGGCGAATGCACTGGCTGAAAGCAACCGACGGTATGCTGGCAAGCGTGCCTTCCATGGCCACTGACACAGTGCCCGAGTAAGTAACATCCTCGGCCAAATTGCCGCCGCGGTTGATGCCCGACAGTATCAGCGTTGGCAGGCTGTCCACCATAATCTGGTTCAGCGCCAGCATCACGCAGTCTGTTGGTGTGCCGTCGATGGACCAACGCTTGTCATCATGCTTTCGCACGCGAAGCGGCCGCGTGAGCGTGAGCGAGTGCCCAGCGCCGGATTGCTCGGTTTCGGGTGCAACCACCCAAACATCGTCAGAAAACTGCCGTGCAACGGCCTCCAGCACCTTCAGGCCCGGTGCGTTGATACCGTCGTCGTTTGAAATGAGTATACGCGCTGCTGATACAGACATTACTTGGCTCCAATCACAGTGACGCCGCCCATATAGGGCAGCAGCGCCTCAGGCACAGTGATAGTGCCGTCTTCCTGTTGGTAGTTTTCCAGCACCGCCACCAGCGTTCGGCCAACAGCAAGGCCGGAGCCGTTGAGTGTGTGGACAAACCGGGTTTGTTTCTCACCCTTCGGGCGGCAGCGCATTTTCATGCGGCGGGCCTGAAAGTCACCGCAGGTGGAACAGCTTGAAATTTCGCGGAACTTGCCCTGCCCCGGCAGCCATACTTCCAAGTCGTAAGTACGGCGGGCGCCGAAGCCCACATCGCCGCTGCATAGTTTCATCACCCGGTAGGCGATATCCAGCTGCTTGAGCACTTCCTCGGCGCAGCCGGTCATGCGTTCCAGCTCGTCGTCTGATTGCTCAGGCGTGGTCAGCGAGACCATCTCAACCTTTTCAAACTGATGCTGGCGGATCATGCCGCGTGTATCGCGCCCGGCAGCACCGGCCTCTGCGCGGAAACACTGACCGTGCGCGGTCATGCGTATCGGCATGTCAGCTTCATCAAGAATTTCGCCCGAGTGAATGTTGGTCAGCGTGACCTCTGACGTGGGGATAAGCCAGTGCCCGGTGTTGGTGGTGAAAGCATCATCACCGAATTTAGGCAGTTGGCCAGTGCCCAGCAGCGCGCTTTCACGCACCAGCGCTGGGGTTAGCACTTCGGTATAGCCGTGGTCGCGGGTGTGCAAGTCCAGCATAAACTGGCCCAGTGCCCGCTCAAGCCGGGCGATCTCACCGCTGAGGATAACAAAGCGCGAGCCGGAAAGTTTGGCCGCACGCTCGAAATCCATTCCCGGTAATTGGCCGCCTAACTGCTCACCCAGATCAAAATGTTCTTTGGCCTCAAAATTAAAGCTGCGCGGTGTGCCCCATGTGCGCACTTCCACGTTATCGTCTTCATCAGCACCGTCTGGCACATCGTCGTACAAGGCGTTCGGCAGGCTCATCAGGATCAGGTTCAGCTGTTCGCCCAGTGTGCGCTCTTGGTCCTCGAACCCGGCAAGCTTTTGTTTCAGCTCGCCAACTTCAGCCATCAGCGCCTGCGCTTCTTCCTCGTTGCCTTGGCCCTTAGCGCGGCCAATCAGTTTTGAGGCTTCGTTGCGGCGAGCTTGCGCGGCTTGGCTTTCGGTTTGCAGCGCGCGGTGGTCTTTATCCATCGACAGAATTTCCTGGGCGCGAGCTTCCTCGCCCCGGCGGGCAAGTGCCCGGTCAAATTCGTCAGGGTTTTCACGGATAAATTTCAGGTCAAACATGCTGCAGGTCCATTTTGGTGGATTATTTAGCGTTTCCCGCCAAATGCGGCAGGAAACCTAGCTGTCGTCGTCTTCATCTTCGTCTTCGCTGTCATCATCACTATCATCAGCAGCAGCGCGTTTGCGCTCGGTTGCAGCGATCAAAAGGATGGAAAGCTCATACAGGAGCAGAATGGGAATGCCAAGGGCGATCTGGCTTATGGGGTCTGGCGGGGTTAGGAACGCGGCGATTAAAAAGGTTACCACCACCATATAGCGGCGTTTGTCGCGCAGGCCCTGCGCTGTCACGATACCGGCGCGGCCCATCAGGGTAAGTGCCACCGGCAACAGAAAGGCAACGCCGAAGCCAAAAATCATTTGCATCACCAGCGACAAATATTCGCTGACCTTGGCCTCTGCGGTAATTTCGATGGCGCCGATGCCGCCCGCTTGTTCAAAACTCAGTAGAAACTCCCATGCCCACGGGATAACCACGAAGTAGGCCAGCGACCCACCCATGGCAAACAGCACAGGTGTTGCCAGCAAAAATGGCAGAAAAGCGCGCTTTTCGTCGCGGTACAGACCGGGGGCGACGAATTTCCATATCTGGGTGGCCAGCAGCGGGAACGTGACGATAAAAGCGGCATAGAGCGCCACCTTCAAGTTGACG
The DNA here is from genome assembly GCA_021774695.1 of Alphaproteobacteria bacterium. GTDB lineage: Bacteria > Pseudomonadota > Alphaproteobacteria > Sphingomonadales > Kordiimonadaceae > Kordiimonas. Next base: position 20,831 of record JAJFIU010000111.1, read on the forward strand.
AAGAAACCTTCGGTAAGCGCAGTGAAAATCATCCGGCGGCTGTCACCTGCCGCCGCTTGCGCATCCATGTAGGGTTTAGCCAGAATGTTGAAAACTTCATCCGCGAAATAAATACCGACCAAAAATGCCACGAACATTCCCACAAGCACTTTTATCAGCCGGCGACGCAATTCGTTCAGATGATCCAGAAGCGGTGCCCTGCTGGCATCAACTTCATCGTCTTCATCATCATCGATCAAATCTGGACCACCGCCCTCCGTGCCTAGATGTTTTGGACCGAGTTCTTTCGGAGGCATCATGACGATCCCTCTTCAACATCGCCGCCCGTGGATTTATTTTTTGGGGCTGTTTTTTTGGTTTGGGGAGGTTTTTTAGTTTTTTCGGCGATTTTAGCACTGCTGGAGTCTGATTTTGTCGACTTCGACTCTTTTTTTGCCGACTTTGACTCGTTTTTTGGCGACTTTTGTTCTGATTTTTCGGGTTTCTCTGCAGATTTTTCTGCCTTTTCAGGCGAAACATTGACATCTGCTGCTTCTTCAGCGTCCCGGTTGGCCAAAATATGTTCGGTAACTTCGCTGGCGCTCATGCCCGGCCTGAGGCCCTCTTCTTTGCGTAAATCGGAAAAAGGGTCCACTTCCCGCTCCACCTCGGCCGCAAGATCTTCCACACCAGACCTGAACTCAGCCGCCATCTCCCGCGCCTTGCGCAAGAAGCCGCCAACAGTCCGCAGCAGTTTAGGTAGCTCCTTGGGTCCAACAACCACAAGCGCCAGCACTGCAACTACCAAGAGCTCTGGGGCGCCGATATCAAACATTCATGTGACTCCAGAAGGACTTAACGAGCATTATCTCATCTGCAATTCGGAAAATGACAGAAAGGCATCCGACCTTCAAATCAGATTAAACTTCTGTTTTTTCTTTGTCATTCGCTGTCGATTCCGTTGGCGACACTGTTTCGCCGTCGATTACCCGACTGTCAGACACCTCCTTGGCGTCCGCTGCAGAGGCAGTATCAGCCGTGTCTTCCTTCAAGCCTTTACGGAAGCTGGTTATGCCCTTGGCGACATCACCCATGAGGTCAGATATCTTGCCGCGCCCAAACAATAAAATGATGAGCAGCGCAACCAGTGCGATTTGTAGCCAACCAGGAAACATACTCTTTCTCCAAAGGATAATATTATATTATTATAATTAGTTACGTTATTTATCTAATCTTATAAATCATCTTTATTTTCGACAAACACGTCCGGATTATCAGCTTCATGTTCTTCTTCATTATTGTCTAACTCCGGCTCATCTTCTTTGTCAATTTCCGCAATAGCATCTTCCAAGTCAATCTGACCATCGTCCTCATTGTCACCCCCAGCTGAGGGCATTCCGCCCAGCTTATCCAGCGCAACATCCACACTATCCAGCAAACCTGCGGCTTTCAACTCTTGAAGGCCTGGTAGGTCTTTAATGCTTTCGATGCCAAAATGCACCAGAAATTCTTCGGTCGTGCCGTATGTTACCGGGCGGCCCGGTGTACGTTTGCGTCCCAGCATCCGGGCCCAGCCAGCTTCCATCAACACATCCAGCGTTCCCTTGGATATGGTAACGCCGCGCACTTCTTCAATCTCTGTTCTGGTAACAGGCTGGTGATAAGCAATGATCGACAAGGTCTCAACCGCTGCGCGCGATAGCTTGCGCGGTTCGTCCACTTCACGGCGCAACAGAAACGATAGATCATCTGCCGTGCGGAACATATGTTTACCGGCCAGCTTCACCAAATTAACCCCGCGGTTTTGGTAATCGTCCTGCAAAGCCTCCAAATGCGCTGCAATATCAACACCTTCAGGCACTCGCTCACCGATATCGTCTATTGAAAGCGGCGTTTCGCTAGCAAATAAAATGGCTTCCACCATCCGCCTTTGCTCCAAGTCAGCTTCAACGGGCAAAGGCGCAGTCTCTACCTGTTCGGCCTGCTGCGCGCTGCCTTCTGCTTCTTCGGCTTCGTTTCTATGTATCTCGTCTGCCATCGTCTGGTCGGTCGCTCTACCTGTTTCCATGCCTAAATCGCTAGTCTTGTTTTTGCCGCAGGAATATGGGGCCAAATGTTTCCATTTGACGCAAATCAGCACTTCCCTGCCGCGCCAGCTCAAGGCTGGCAGCAAACATGCTCGCCAGCGCAGATTTTCGCAAGCGTTTATCTTTCATATCACCTGGCAAAAAGTCTGCCAGTTGTGCCCAGTTGAAAGCGCCGCCGATCATGCCATTCAAACGCTCCAGCGCGTCTTCCAAGGAATAGATTGGTCGTCGCTCGATCCGAATTTCAGTGATCGAAAATTTCTGCCGGTTTTCCGCATAAGCTTTCAAGAGCTCGTAGAGCGTAACGTCATAGTGACCACGCTTGAGGACTTTCAGCCCTTCCGGCCTGCCACGCCTGAAAACATCGCGCCCCATGCGGTCCCGCGCCATAATGCGTGCGCCAACGTCGCGCATGGCCTCCAACCGCTGCAGCCTGAGTTGCAACCGAAATGCAAGTTCTTCGGCGCTTGGTTCTTCGCCGTCTTCTTCCTTGGGCAGCAACAGCCGTGACTTCAAATAGGCAAGCCACGCCGCCATCACTATGTAATCGGCCGCCAATTCCAACTTGATCTTGCGGGCTTCAGCGACAAATTCCAGATATTGTTCAACAAGTTGCAAGATAGATATCTGAGCCAGATCAACTTTTTGCGCCCGCGCAAGCGTGAGCAGCACATCGAGCGGGCCTTCAAAGCCGTCAATTTGCAACACCAAATGATCTTCACCCGGTGTGTGCGCCATAGCATTCAACATCGGCGCGTCGATATCTTCTTCAAATTCCATTATATCGGTACATTCACCGCCCAAACCACCAAACCCGTCATATACATCGTTGGCACAATTATAATGTCTTTCGCCAGCATAATCACCGCAATCAGAATAAAAAAGCCGTAAGGCGCGATCGACGCGTATTTTTGGGCAAGTTCGCGCGGCAACAACTGTTCCAGCACCGCGCCGCCGTCCAACGGTGGAATCGGCAACAGGTTAAACACCATAAACAGGCAATTCATAAAAATGCCGTAGTACATGGTGTTGACAATCCAGTCCTCGCCCGTTGCGCCTCCCTGCAACACGAAACGCAGGACGTAAGCGCAGAAAACCGCAACAACAACGTTACCCGCCGGACCTGCCAGCGCCACCAAAATCATAGCCTTTCGGTGACTACCCTTGAAGTTAGCAGGTTGAATCATAACGGGTTTTGCATAGCCGATCAAAAACGGAAACCCTGTCATCACAGCAAACAAAGGAATGATTACTGTGCCTAGCAGGTCCATATGCACCAGAGGATTCAGTGAAAGCCGCCCGTCACGCTTGGGTGTAGTGTCACCAAAAGCAGTTGCCGCGTAGGCGTGACCCGCTTCATGCAGTGTTACCGCAAGCAAAAATGGCAGCGCCATAATGCTCAACAGATAAAATTTGTCGGCGAAATATTCCAAAATCAGGTCCTAAATTATACTATTCAGTTCAAGCATAACGCTGTCGTACTGGGCTTCTACATTCATGCGGTCAATAGGATTGGTACGTCTAACAACGTCGACTGCATCAGTGAGCCTCGATACTAGATGCCCATTTGATGGCTGCAACGCATTTGCGGCCTGTAGCATCTCATCCATCTTGCCGTTGCAATGGAGTACCAAGTCGCAACCAGCTTCCAGCGCGCCTTCTGCCCGTTCCGCCATGGTTCCACTAAGGGCTTGCATTGACAAGTCGTCAGTCATCAACAGTCCGTCAAAACCAATATCCCGCCGTATAACATCACGAATAACAGTCTTCGAGAGCGTTGCTGGCAAAGCCTCGTCAATCCCCTCATAAACGATATGCGCGGTCATACCCAACGGGCAATCTGCCAGCGCCTTGAACGGCGCAAAATCTGTTGCTGTCAGCAGCTCCAAGGACGCATCCACCCGGGGAAGCACCTTATGGCTATCCACCTTTGCGCGACCATGCCCTGGCAAATGTTTTACCACCGGCAGCACGCCGGCCTCTTGCAGGCTATCGGTCACAACACGCCCTAACCTGCCGACTATGTCTGGTCTACTGGCAAAAGCCCTGTCACCGATAACATTGTCTGCGTCACCCGCCGGAACATCCAAAAGCGGCAAACAATCCACATTGATGCCCACTCGGCGCAAGTCATCCGCAAGCAGCAGGCAATTGAGCCGAAGTGCCTCCACAGCAAGTTCGTAATTAATTTCAGCCGCCTGGCCAAAAATCGCCATCGGTGGATATTTGCGCCAATGGGGTGGACCCATACGCTGAACCCGGCCGCCCTCCTGATCAATCAGCATCAAGATGTCAGAGCGTTCAACACAAAGTTGAAGGTCCGTGGTTAGGGTTTTAAGTTGTTGAGGTGATTGGACATTGCGAGCGAACAGAATAAAACCGGCAGGTTGTTCGCGCGCAAAAAACTCGCGCTCTGGGTCGCTAAGCGCGGGGCCCGCGCACCCAAAAATCAGCGGTTTCACAGAAATACCCTACGAGCCAGCAACAAAACATGCCTGGTCTTGCGCACGCAGGGAAATGCAAATTTCGTCGGCTCTTGACCGCGTAGTAACTGGACCAACGCGCAAGCGATAAAGGGTTCTATCGCCGCTTTGCACAGGCACGTAAACCGGGTCCATGTCCCCCAGTTGCCGAGGAAATTTAATTTTCAATGCTCGCCACGCAGTTGCGGCTGACGTTTCCGAGCCATAAGCTCCAAGCTGCACCCTGAAGCCCCCTACAGTTTCAACATCTGGCGTTGTCGGAGTTGGTGTCACCGCAGGGCGTGTCACCGCTGGGGCAGTCTCTACGGGCTTCTCCGGGACTGGCGTAGCTGCTGGTTGTTGAGTTGGTTTTGTTGCCGCTTCGGCAATATCACCGATAGTATCCTCGGTTCTTTTGTCCGCATCAGCTGTAGGCATATCGGGAATTTTTGCCACCGGTTGTTCTGGTTGCTCGCCAATTTCTACGCGCGCTTTGGCCTTGGCACCGTCGCCAATTTCCAGAACAGCCTTATCCTGATGGTCAACTTTCAAGCCGCCAGCATCAGCCGGACGCTCTTTCACCGGTCCTTCTTCTGCTGTAACTCGCTTTGGCCCCTCGCGCGGAGCGTCTTGGTATAAAAATACGATTGCCACTACAAACACCGCTATCAAAGCAGCCGCTATGCTTGCCGTAATAATGGTTTTGCGGCTAACGCTGAAAAAGCTGCTGTCATCGTCGCCTTCCGGCACCGGTTGCAACCAAGGCGGTACATCTTTGTTAGCTGAAGTATCGTCGCTGTCGGCCATTTTAGCGCATTTCCTCCACTGGTGTTACCCCGAGAATGGCAAGCCCCCCGGCAATCACTGCTGCGGTGCTTCTGATCATCGCCAAACGCGCACATGTGACAGCTTCATTTCCCTCTATCACAAAGCGCAGTTCAGCATTCTCGTTGCCCTTATTCCACAGACTATGAAACTCTGACGCCAGTTCATAGAGAAAAATCGCAATTCTATGGGGTTCATGCGCTTCCGCAGCACTTTCAATCACGCGCGGAAAAGCACAACACTGCTGAATCAACGCAATTTCGGCCTCATCGGTCAACAGTGACAAGTCAGCTTTGGCAAGGGCGGCATCACTGGTGTCCAAAGCGGGGAAAATACTGGAAACACGGTTTTTAAGCACCGACCGAATGCGTGCATGGGCATATTGCACATAGAAAACCGGGTTATCCTTGGACTGCTCCATGACCTTATTGAAGTCAAAATCGAGCGGTGCATCGTTTTTACGGGTCAGCATGATAAAACGCGTAACGTCCCTGCCAACTTCATCGACCACTTCACGCAGCGTGATAAAATTCCCCGACCGTTTGGACATTTTAAAGGGCTCACCGTCACGGAACAACCGCACCAGCTGACAAATCTTTACATCCAGCACAGCGTCATCAGCCAGCGCCTTTGCCGCCGTTACCATACGTTTCACGTACCCGGTGTGATCGGCGCCCCAAACGTCAATCATCGAGTGAAAGCCGCGCTGATACTTATCAAAATGGTAGGCGATGTCAGCCGCGAAATACGTGTAGTCTCCGTTGGACTTTTGCAGTGCCCTGTCCACATCGTCGCCGAAAGCAGTCGCTCGGAACAGGGTTTGCTCGCGCGGCTCCCAATCGTCCGGCTTCTGGCCTTTCGGTGGCTCGAGAACACCCTCATAAATATGGCCGTTGGCCCGCAAATCAGCGATAGCCTCATCGATCCGGCCGCTTTCGTGCAAAGTACGCTCTGAGAAAAACACTTCTTGTTCAATGCCAAGCGTCTTCAGATCTTCGCGCACCAGTGCCATCATGGCGTCTGTAGCTTCTTGCCGTATGGGTGCCAACCATTCGCTTTCATCAGCATCCAGCCATTTGTCGCCGTATTTTTCCTTGAGGTGTGCACCGACCGGCACCAGATAATCGCCGGGGTAAAGCCCTTCGGGGATTTCACCTATATCCTCACCCAGCGCCTCGCGGTAGCGAAGATAGGCAGACCGGGCAAGCGTATCAATCTGGCCGCCAGCATCATTAATCAGATACTCTTTGGCGACGGCGTACCCCACCTTTGAGAGCAGGTTTGCAAGCGCGTCACCAAAAACAGCCCCGCGTACATGGCCCACATGCAGCGGACCAGTTGGATTGGCCGATACATATTCCACATTGACCTTCTCGCCGCCACCTAGCTGGCTGCTACCGTAATCCGGACCGGCGGCCAATATAACAGCGATCTGTTTTTGCCAAAAACCTGGTGTAAGCCGCAAATTAATGAAACCGGGCCCAGCCACCTCAACGGCAGCAACATCTGCGTTTTCTTCCAGAGCCGGTGCAAGCAGGCCAGCAAAGGCGCGTGGGTTCATCTTTGCCTGTTTGGCAAGAACCATGGCAGCATTGGTTGAAAGATCACCGTGGCTGGCGTCGCGGGGTGGTTCAACGGTTATATTTTTATAATCCAGGTCTGCAGGCAGACTGCCCGATGCTGTGAGCGCGTCAAGCGCGACTTCAACAATACCCCGAAAATGGGTAAAAACATTCATGATATTCAGTCTTTCTGGTCGGTCAGTGAGCTTAGCAAGCTACAGGCGCTTTAAAGCGAAACGTCTGACAGATCAAACAATTTTGCATGTTCCCGGAACGCAAAACGGTCCGTCATGCCGGCGATAAAATCTGCAACAACGCGGGCGGTTTCTGCAGTGTTAGGCTCTGGCGCCTTTTCGTTCCAGTCAGTTGGCAAGCATTCTGGTTCGGAGACATACAGGGCGAAAAGGTCTGCAACCACTCGTCGGGCTTTGCTGCC
>JAJFIU010000112.1 GCA_021774695.1 Alphaproteobacteria bacterium
AGTAAACCGTCTCGGGATTAAGGCCGTCGCGCACAACCGCAACGCAAAATTCCTCGGCGGTTGTGCTGGTTTTAAATTCTACTGTTTCACCGGGAAAATAGGACATTTTGTCGGTGTAGGACCATATTTCCAGATGGTCGGGGGATTCCGTGGGTGTTTCAAAAAAATGGACAAATGTCGCCGAAAACCCTTGGGGCCGCCGGATTACCATCGATGAATGGTGATGATCTACATCCGAAAAATTATCGGTCACGGCACTCTCCCTCTAGCCCTCTAACCAGTTAACCAAAGGCGTAGCTCACTAGCAATCAAAATATAAACCGGCCAGTGCCCGACACTTCCCAAAAAAAGGGCGCGGACTTCTCGTTTTACATCTTCGGGAAAATTGAGAGAAAATGGTGCCACAGGGGAGATTCGAACTCCCGACCTCACCATTACCAATGGCGCGCTCTACCCCTGAGCCACTGCGGCACACAAAACTGTCTCTTGCGCGAGACATCTACCGACCCAGCCCCCACCTGTCAATACTCTTATCACTGGCCATGCTAATCAACACCGCACGCGCCGCCGCCCGCAGAAAATCCCAAAGCAATTTGCAATTTTGCCCTTGAATTTTCCAGCCTCCCAGCGCAGTTTCACGCCATGAGCAATGATCAAAAAACCAGCGGCACCAAAGCTCCTGTAGAAAAAGCCAAATCGGCGGAAAAACAGGCGCGCCTGTCAGAAGCCCTGCGCGCCAACCTGCGTCGCCGCAACCAGCAGCGCAAAGCGCAAAACCCGAAACCAAACAAATAACAAGCCCGCAGCTAAAAACAGCCTGACTAAGCGTCGCTTTTCCTCTGCTTTCGCAAGCGCCCTGAAAAACACCACATCTTGTATAAAGTGCCTTGTTTAGCCATAGTGATTGGCTTACTAATCCGTTTAACTTTTTTGATCAGCTGCATCGCATCGACAACAACAATTAGCACCAAGCAGGAGCGCGCACCCATGTCCATCATGTCCGACAAATGGATCAGAACCATGGCACAGACCCAGGGCATGATCGAACCCTTCATTGATGGTCAGGTGCGCGGAGATAACATTTCATACGGCCTGTCCTCTTACGGCTATGACGCGCGGGTGGCACCTGAGTTCAAGATTTTCACCAATGTGGATTCTGCGGTGGTGGACCCAAAGAATTTTTCGCCCAAAAGCTTTGTCGACCGCGACGCTGATGTATGTGTGATCCCGCCGAACAGTTTTGTGCTGGCCCGCACCGTTGAATATTTCCGTGTACCCAAAGACGTGCTGGTAATTTGCCTTGGCAAATCCACCTATGCCCGCTGCGGTATCATCGTCAATGTCACTCCGCTTGAGCCCGGCTGGGAAGGCCATGTGACGCTGGAGTTTTCCAACACCACGCCCTTGCCTGCCAAAGTGTATGCAAACGAAGGTGGCTGCCAGTTCCTGTTCCTGCAAGGCAACGAACCCTGCGAGATTGCCTATTCTGACCGTGACGGCAAATACCAAGGCCAGCGCGGCGTTACATTACCGAAATTGTAAGACCGAAACTGTAAATGTCAGATTTTCGCCGCGTTGTTGCCGTTTTTAAACTGCAGAACAGGCTCACAAAACAGCAACGCTGTTAATCCAGCCCCCAATGCAAAGGCACTTTGATGGAAAAATTGGTCATAACCGGCGGCAAGCGGCTTGAAGGTACAATCGAGATCAGCGGCGCGAAAAACGCAGCCCTTCCCTTAATGTGCACGCCCCTGTTAACCGAAGACCCCGTTATCCTCACCAACCTGCCACGCCTTGCCGACATCACCACGCTCACCGACCTGCTCAACCATCTCGGCGTTACCGTAACAATCGCTGGCGGCGACGGCAGTGGCTCGGGCGGGCGCAGCCTGACTTTCGATGCCTCCACCATTGCCGATACGGTCGCACCCTATGATATTGTTCGTAAAATGCGGGCATCCATATTGGTTCTGGGGCCACTGGTGGCGCGTATGGGCGAAGCAACTGTTTCCATGCCCGGCGGCTGTGCCATCGGTAACCGCCCCATCGACCTGCATCTAAAGGCGCTGGAGGCACTGGGCGCGATTATTGAAATGGAAGACGGTTATGTGCGCGCGACCGCTCCAGATGGCCTTAAGGGCGGCGCAGTTCGCTTCCCGTTTGTCTCCGTAGGTGCCACTGAAAATATCCTGATGACGGCAACGCTGGCCAAAGGCACGACCGTGATCGAAAATGCGGCGCGCGAACCCGAGATTACCGATCTGGCCAACTGCCTTATCAGCATGGGCGCCCGCATCACGGGCGCTGGCAGTGAGACCATCACCGTCGAAGGGGTGGAAAAACTGCACGGCACCACGCACGCCGTTATGCCGGACCGTGTTGAAGCCGGGTCCTACGCGGTTGCCGCCCTGATGACCCGCGGTGATCTGCTACTGAAAAACGCGCGCCTAGCTGACATGCAAGCCCCGCTGGACGTGCTGGCCGAAGCAGGCGCGGTCATCAGCGAAGAAGCTGGTATAAATGGAGAACCTGGCGGCGTCCGCGTGAAGTCAAATGGTCACTTGAAAGGGTTCAATATTGTAACCCAGCCATTTCCCGCTTTCCCCACCGACATGCAGGCGCAGTTTATGGCGCTGGCATCAGTTGCAGACGGTGCCAGCGTGATAACCGAGGCAATATTTGAAAACCGTTTCATGCATGTGCCTGAACTGTGCAGATTGGGCGCAGATATAACCGTTACCGGCTCCAGCGCAACGATCCGCGGCGTACCCTCGCTTAAGGGTGCTCAGGTAATGGCAACCGACTTGCGCGCAAGCATGAGCCTGGCGCTCGCCGGACTGGTGGCGGACGGCGACACTGTGATCAACCGCCTTTACCATCTGGACCGCGGCTACGAACGTTTGGAAGACAAACTGCGCGCTGTCGGCGCACAGATCGAACGGGTTAACGACTAGCCGAGACTAACCCACTAAAACCTATGAGCGAAAACCGCTTTTATATATTTCATTGATCAGTTCGCGGTGGCCCGGCATCACTGCATTGCCGCCTTTAACAGCACCTTCATATTTCAGTGCTTGTGCCTGCGCCATTTTCATCAATCCGAAACGGCTTTCCTGACCAGACAAATCAGGCACACGGTCCATGCCGTACAGAATCTGCAGATAATTGGTCAGACCAAAAACCTGCGGAAACCCGGAAAACTCATGAATGCCCGGCACGCGGTGCTCCCAGCTATCCAACTTATCTTTCAAGGTGCTGGTCCAGGTTTCCGGGTTGGTATTATCGCGCCAAAACTGGGTGTCGGTTCGGCCAGATATCGCATAGTGCAGTTTAATGAAATCGATAATATCCGTATAGGTCGTGTTCATACGACTATTAAATTCTTTCGCCGAAAGATCAAACTTGTCGGTTGTTGACAAGAATTCAGCCAACCAACGCAGCGAAATATCAACCAGATATATCCCGGTCGACTCCAGCGGTTCAACAAAGCCCGCCGACAGCCCAACCGACACACAGTTGCGGTGCCACTGCTGCTGCCTTTTTCCAGTGCGTATCTTAATGTGCAAGACTTTAATATCTTTCCCTTGTGGCCCCAAATGTGACCTGAGAAGTTGTTCGGCTGTATCTTTGTCAGTATATTTACTTGAATAAACATATCCAACGCCGCGCCGATCGTTAAGGGGAATGTCCCAGGTCCACCCGGCCTCATGCGCAGTCGCTGTTGTATAGGGCGGTATCGAGCAATTTTCGTCCAGATACGGCGCCTGACAGGCTACTGCGCTATCACAAAACAGCACGTCATTCATACTGGTAAACTCGGTGCCCATCGCCTCTTCGATCAGCCTGGCTCTAAATCCAGTGCAATCGATATAAAGGTCCGCCGATAGCTCGCCCTGTTCGGCAGTTTTAACGTAAGAGATATCACCGTTTTCAGCGACACCCACATCTTCAACCGTACCGATAAGGTGCTTAACGCCGTTTTTCGCGCCATTTGCCTTTAACAGTTCGGCAAACCTACCTGCATCAAAATGATAAGCATACTGCAGCGGCCCCTGGAACTGTGGGTCAGTGATGCGTTTCGGACCCTTGCCCGCATCGCATATACCGCCCTCCATCATCGCGTAATCCACGTAACTCTTTCCGCTACGATCACGGTCCATTACCCAGTAAGGGGCTATTAGCTCACCTGCAATCTGATTAAACGCACCAAACGTGTGATAATAGCTATGGGCGATGTCGCCCGGATGGCTTGCACCCTTCAACCAATTATCAAACTTGATGGCGAGCTTATAGGTTGCTGATGACGCACGCATAAATTCGGCTTCTTCAAGCCCGAGCGACGCAATCATCGTTCTAATCGGCGGCACAGTAGCCTCGCCGACACCTATGGTTGGAATATTACTGGATTCAACGAGTGTGACCTCAACGCCGCCGTCCCGGGTGGCCCCGAGCTTTCTCGCCAGATAATTTGCCGCGAGCCAACCCGATGTGCCGCCGCCAACAATGAGTATTTTTTTAACCTGAGACATAGCCTACCCCTTTGAAGCAATAGAACGCCGCAAACCCCTATGTGTCAAGCAGTGTGGACCGATTTGCCTGATACATTTTGCCGCGCCCCATCCACCGGGTCGATGTTTTCTGAAATGAACCTTGAAGGCTTGCCTGCCAACGCTTACATTGCACCACGAAAGCTCCCTTCGGGTGCACATATATTGCTCCAGGTACCGCCCACGGTGCCCGAGCTTAAAACAAATGAGCGTAGCACCTATGAGTGAAGCATTAAAATTGATCGCACAGACACCGGTCGATCTGACGATTGTCTCCAGTTTGATGCAGGACACCACGGTCCTTATCGGCGATATGGCTTGGCTGCCGGCGGAAAACCGCTTCGCCCTTGTTGGCAACCGTTATCGCTGGGAAAAAAGGGGCTGGTTTCGGCGCCCAAAAGGTGAACGGGTTCGCACCGCCTTGCATTTTACCGGCATTAACAGCGCGCAACTTACCGGGATAGACCTACAGCAAAAAGACCTTGTTCTTGATCTGCTTAATATTGAAGCGCATGAAACCGGGGTCGGCGTCAGCATTTTGTTGAATTTTGCCGGCGAAGCCAGCATAAGGCTGTCGGCAGAAGCTGTCGATGCGGTTGTGTCAGATCTGACCGGCCCATGGGAAGCGAAAGCCCGCCCTCGCCACAAAGACTAAACCGCTCAACCCAACCTGAACCAAAATAAACGCCAGATGAAAACCAGATGGAAACCCGATGGATCTAAGTGAAAAACTTGTTTTGGCCCTGCCCAAGGGGCGCATCCTCGACGAAGTGATGCCTTTGGTTCGCGCAGCGGGTATTGAGCCTGAAGCCGCATTTGACGACCCCAAGTCACGCCTTCTGGAGTTCGAAACCAACGTCAAGGGCCTGACGATCATCCGCGTGCGAGCGTTTGATACCGCGACCTTTGTTGCTTTCGGCGCCGCGCATTTGGGTGTTGTCGGTAATGATGTGCTGCAGGAATTTGGTTACACTGATTTATATTCGCCGCTGGACCTGGATATTGGCCACTGCCGGCTTTCGCTTGCCATGCCCGAGGGCGAAGCGAACACCGACCCTAAAGAATGGTCCCACATTCGCGTGGCCACAAAATACCCGAACCTGACCAGAGCTTATTATGCTGACCGCGGCGTGCAGGCCGAATGCATTAAACTTAACGGCGCCATGGAACTTGCGCCCAGCCTTGGCTTGTCCAAGCGCATTGTGGATCTGGTATCAACCGGCAGCACACTGAAAGCCAACAAACTCAAGGAGGTTGAGGTTCTAACCGAAATCACTTCCCGCCTTGTGGTTAACCGGCCTGCCTTTAAAACCCGCCCACGCGAACTGACCTATTGGATCGACCGTTTCAGAGAGGTAATCGCTGATGGCGCAGAGACTTGATAGCCGCTCCGTTGATTTTGAAGAAAAGTTCGCGGCACTGCTTGGACTGAAACGCGAAACCTCTGAAGATGTACGTGCTGCTGTTGAAAGCATTCTGGCCGATGTCCGGTCCCGCGGTGACGCTGCTGTTTTCGACTTGACCGAAAAGTTTGATCGATATGACGCACGGGCAAAAGGGCTGGTAATACCCGCCGAAGAAATCGCTGCTGCCTGGGACTGTGTAAGCGATGAGGTGAAAACTGCGCTTCAAATTGCAGCCGACCGGATCAAGTCGTTTCACGCAAAGCAGCTGCCTGATGATATTGATTATACCGACGATGCCGGCGTTCGGCTTGGTCAAGCATGGAACAGCGTTGAAGCCGTAGGCCTTTATGTTCCGGGCGGGCTTGCGAGCTATCCGTCATCTGTTTTAATGAATGCAGTTCCCGCCAATGTGGCAGGTGTTGAGCGGATTGTTATGGTGGTGCCGACGCCTGACGACCAGCTCAATCCTTTGGTGCTAGCAGCTGCAAAACTTGCAGGCGTTACTGAAATATACCGCGTGGGCGGCGCGCAAGCTGTAGCGGCACTCGCCTACGGCACCGAGACAATCGCACCGGTTGATAAAATTGTCGGCCCTGGCAACGCCTATGTGGCCGAGGCAAAGCGCCAGGTTTTTGGTGCCGTCGGCATCGATAGCATCGCCGGTCCCAGTGAAATTCTGATAATCGCCGACAATAAAACCGACCCGCGCTGGATCGCCGCTGATTTGTTGTCCCAAGCCGAACATGACAGCGTGGCACAAAGCATTCTGATAACCGATGACGAAATTTATGCCAAAATGGTTGAAGACGCAGTTGAAGACCATCTTGCCGGACTAGATCGGCGCGATATCGCCGCCGCAAGCTGGCGTGATTTTGGTGCTGTGATTGTGGTTACCGACCTGAATGAAGCAATTGCCCTGACTGACCGGCTAGCGCCCGAGCACTTGGAACTGGCGGTTGATAACGCCGAAGAGATGCGCCTGAAAATTCGCAATGCTGGCGCTGTTTTCCTTGGTCGCCACACGCCCGAAGCCATCGGTGACTATGTTGCCGGACCCAACCATGTGCTGCCAACTGCCCGCACTGCACGCTTCTCCAGCGGTTTGAGCGTTTATGATTTCATGAAGCGCACCACCTTTGTTGAATGCGACGCCGATAGCCTTGGCCGCATTGGTCCGGCCGCCGCAACGCTCGCCGACGAAGAAGGGCTTGGCGCACACGCACTTTCTGTTAACATTCGGCTCGATGATGCCTAGACAACCAATGTGGCCTTTAGCAAAGCAACTATATGAGCAGCCGTAAACTTATCGATGTCACGCTGGACCAGTCGACCGTGGTTCGCTGGAGCGCGGACGTGGAACACGAGCGCCGTATAGCCATCTTCGACCTCTTGGAAGACAACAGCTTTCACCTGCTGCGTTCGGCGGACGAAACTTACCAAGGCCCCTACAAATTACATTTGGGCACCATCGAAGGCCGGCTACAGTTTGATGTCAAAAACACCGGTGACCAATTATTGATGAGCTTTCGGCTGGCGATGACCCCTTTCCGGCGGATTATCCGTGACTATTTCGCCGTCTGCGACAGCTACTATGAAGCGATTAAATCAGCTTCCCCCTCGCAGATCGAGGCAATCGACATGGGCAGACGCGGCCTTCACAATGAAGGAAGCACCCTGTTGATGGAACGCCTGGGCGGTAAGTTGGAAATTGACATGCAAACTGCCCGCAGGCTTTTCACGCTGGTGTGTGTGCTGCACCTCAAAGACGGCAGGGGCCCCAGATGATAGATGCTCTGGTGACAGATGCGAAAGACAACGCTCCAGCCAAAGTTCAAAGCGTGTTGTTCGTGTGCAACCAAAACGCGGTGCGCAGCCCCATGGCCGAAGCGCTTGCCGACCGTCATTGCAAGCGCCGGGTATTTGTCGAATCAGTTGGTTTAATTGCCGGTAATCTTGATCCTTTTTCGGTTGCGGCCATGCAGGAAGAAGGCATTGATATTTCCCAGCATCAGCCCAAACCAATCGGCACGGTAGACACCAATCTGTTTGATCTGGTCATTGCACTAACACCCGAAAGCCGGGACCATATTGAGAAAACCCGGGCGGATGGTAATTTTGAGCTGGAATATTGGCCAACCCCCGATCCATCTGATGCTGAAGGTAACCGCAATCAAGTGATCGACAGCTACCGTTTGGTGCGTGACCGTTTGGAAGTTCGCATCGCCGACAGGTTCGATTTCAACGCCAAATAACCACGCGTTTCATTTTCGTTTCGACTGATTTCATTCCCATTTTGCCCACTTTGATTCCCATTTTGGGTCAAAATGTTGCAAAAACTCCCGTTCTAATTCGAAATTTGACCCCCAATCCCGGATTTTCCCGGCAAAATGGTTGCTTTTTGGGATCAACCTCGTCATGTATGTGCGCAAATTGCCAACCATGGCAGCCAGCCATGACAAGGAGACACAATGGCTAAAGAAGAAGTCCTCGAAATGCGCGGCACAGTAACCGAACTGCTGCCTAACGCCATGTTCCGAGTGAAGCTTGAAAACGACCACGAAGTTTTGGGCCATACTGCTGGCAAAATGCGCAAGAATCGTATTCGCGTGCTAGCGGGCGATGATGTTCTGGTTGAACTGACGCCTTACGACCTGACCAAAGGTCGCATCACTTACCGCTTTAAATAAAAGGTTCGGTGGCCCATGACCACCCCTACACCTGTTAGCGCCGATTCTGTGACTGCAGAACCCAGCTTGCCGGCTGGTTCGCTTGTGCTTGCGTCCGGCTCGCCGCGGCGGCTTGAGTTGTTGGCGCAGATTGGTGTAACACCGGCCAAAGTTGTCCCGGCCGATATCGACGAATCACCCAACAAAAACGAGCTGCCCAAAGCCTACGCCGAACGCATGGCGCGAGAGAAAGCAGCAGTTGTAACGGCTATGTATCCGGGCCAGCTTATTCTGGCCGCTGACACTGTAGTTGCCTGCGGAAACCGTATCCTGCCCAAGGCCGAGTGCGAGGCCAGCGCCCGCAAGTGCTTGGATATGCTATCAGGGCGCCGGCACCGGGTTATCTCGGGTATATCGCTGGTGTTGCCCGGCGGTCGCCAGCTGGTAAAATCAGCGTCAACAACCGTTGCCTTCAAACGACTTTCCGAGGCCGACATAAACCATTATATCGCGTCCGGCGAATGGAACGGCAAGGCGGGCGGTTACGGCATCCAAGGGCTGGCCGCACAGTATATCCGGTTCATCTCGGGCTCTTATTCCTGCGTCGTTGGGCTGCCACTGTTTGAAGTGGGCGGGTGGCTCAATACTCATCTGAAAGACCCGGCAATGAAAGAAAACAGCGATGACTGACAGCACACTCACCATCGTCGAGCCGGGCTTTGGTGGTTGGCGCAGCGCCGACATCGACGAGGACGGTTTGCCGACTGACTTGCGCTTTCATGATGAAGCCGCGCTCAGCCCGCTAGACGCTGTTTTTGCCGCGCGCATCAGCGCCGTTGACACCGCCAATGACCTGGCCTTCGCTGACTTGGGTGACGGCCTTACCGGCTGCATGAACCTGCGGCGGGCGAAATCGCTGGTGAAGGGTGCAGTGCAATCAATAAGCGACTGCGTTACCGAAGGCCAGCGCCTGTTGGTTCAGGTTGTGTCTGAACCGGGCACGCTGGAGGACAAAGCGCTTACCATTACGCCCCGACCGCGCTTGCTGGGCCGCTATGTGGTGGTGGAGGCAGGCAGTCGCCGGGTAAACTTCTCCAAAGACTTACCGCCAAGAACAACAAAAAGCCTGACCGCCGCCCTGATGGATTTGAGCCGTGAGGCTGCGATCATCGTGCGCTCCAGCGCTGAGGACATTGCTGCGGACGCTATCGTCGCCGAAGTACGTACGCTTACGGCTGTACTGACCACCAAGCCTGAGCAAACCGGCAGGCTATTTGCCCGCACACCGCTTGAAAAAGCGCTGCTTTCCGCCCCGTTGGACGCCACCGACATTCAAATCGAGGGCGGCTCTGCTTTTGCGGAGGCCAAAGCGGCGGCGCAGCAACATTGGCCAGACTTGGCCGGGAAATTATCTGCCTATAAAGGCGAACTCGCCGCGTTTGAGCATTACGGTGTTAATGAGGCAATCGAAGAGGCGCTCGCCCCGCGGATTGAGCTGCCGTCTGGTGGTTGGATCAACATTACCGAAACCCCGGCGCTGACGGTGGTGGACGTTAACCTTGGCGGCGCGCTGAAGGGCCGCAGTGCCAGCGATGCCAAAGTGATTGTCAATCTGGAAGCCGCACTTGCCACCCTGTATCACCTTCGGTTTCAGGACATTGGCGGGCTTGTTGTGGTTGATTTCATCGACATGACCGCAAAAGGTGCCACTCGTGACCTGATGCAATTGATTGAAAAAACCGCCCGCACAGACAGGGTGCCGTTGCAGCACACTGGCCTTTCCACCTTCGGCATGGTTGAGTTTGCTCGCAAACGCAGCGGCGTCTCGCTAAAGGGGCGTATGCAGGTAATAATGCCTGCCAAACTACGCGCCAGCGGTGTTGCGCTTGATTTGCTGCGCCGCGGTGCACGCATCGGCCAAGAAGCTAGCGGCGGCAACAGTGGGCTGATTGTCTCGGGGCCAGAGCCGGTTATCGGCTGGCTACGGGCGCACCCCCACTATGTGGCCGAACTGTCAGCTAAAACACAGCGCGACGTGGAACTGATGCTGGGCAGCGCCCCTGATGTTTTCCTGCGCAATACCTAAACAGAGATTACCTGATGCCTGAAGCGATTAAAAAAACCTCTAAAGCCAAGTGCCCGCAATGCAGTAAACCCACTGTGCAGGACTACCGGCCCTTCTGCAGCAAGCGCTGCGCTGATCTGGATTTGGGCAAATGGCTGAACGAGCAATATGTGTTGCCGGGGGACAGTGAAATTCCTGATGATATCGGCGAAAGTTAGTTAGAAATGTTTGCTTGAGGCGCCGTTAATGTTTGTTTGAACTACAGTTCGGGCCCTCACCGAATGTCAGCTTTGGCCAATCCACCCAAGTATAATACTTAGCCATGGCCGGGGCGGTGGTCGGGTGGGGGTGAGGGCTGGTGCCGCACCAGACAAAAATACCTTAAATAATTTGAACTAGGCGCTGGACAGCACCCTCAAATTTGGCTACAAGCCCCTTCGCATCTCGGGTTACCCACCCGAAAAATTTAGATGTGCCCGAGTAGCTCAGGGGTAGAGCAGCGGATTGAAAATCCGCGTGTCGGTAGTTCAAATCTACCCTCGGGCACCACTAAAAAGGCCAGTCTTAGGACTGGCTTTTTTTGTGGTTCCTCGAGGAGTGGATTTTCCTACGGTTCATACCGAGCAAAGCGAAGGTGGCGAGCAACGCCGAGCCTAATCTACCCTCGGGCGGAGAGCTGCGTCCTTTGCCGCTCCAGCGTTATTCTTCATCTACGATTGAAGTTTTGGTGAGGTTCGTCTCTACGCCCCCATTTGCAGCAATGACATAAATATCATTGTGGTTAAGGCTATTATTTCTCACGCTATTGAAGGCGATTTTCTTGTTGTCTGGTGACCAATTGGGGTTCGTATCCCTATAACTGTTATCGGTGAGTTGCTGCAAATGTATGCCGTCTGCATTCACCGTATATAGCTCGGCGCTTGCAATCCCATCTTTAGCAAAGCTAAACGCTAGCCTTTTGCCATCGCTTGAGACGGAGAGCCCGTAAAATGAACTTTTTTCCTCTTTTTTCATCTCCATAACTTGCCGGATATTACGACCATTTTCATCTGCGATATATATTTTGTGGCCTGATACGAAGGCAATGCTTTTGCCGTTACTTGAGAGGAACGGGTATGTTATGAGTTCAAATTCCTTCAACAATTGAACGCTTTTACCTTTTGAGAAATCATACTTAAAAAGCTTGGATTCTTTTGAATTGAACGGAGAATCCGGCACCAGATAAAGAAGCGATTGGTTATCTTTGGACTTGCTCATGTAAAGCGCCCAATCGCCTTTTTTTGGGTCAACATTAGCTAAAGATTCGTAGCTTCCATCCCTGGGATTATGAAGATAGATATTTGCGCCCCCAAAGGGCTCAAGAGCATCTCGGTCCGAGACCACAATAAGGCTGCCGTGATGGAAAGGTAACACCCACCAGTTTCGGTGTGCGCTGTCTGTTATTTGGGTTTGACCGCCTCCGTCCGCTTTCATTCTATAGCTTTGGGCTGGTTCGTCGTATGCGGTTTCCGGTGTCTCACCTCGGTAGGAATAAAAGTAAATATAGCTGCCATCATCATTCCACACAGGGGCAATATCATCTTGTGCGGCGGCACTATTTATTTGGGCCAGGCAGAAAAAGCTAAGCATTGACAATATTAAGCAACTCTTGTTCATAATCGGTTCCTTCAAAGATATGAATTTGTTCTGCCCCCTTTTGAAATGAGGGAAGATACTTGTCATTAACTTTGGGGTGATGTTTGGTGAAAGCAGGTGAAAAATGCGGTTAATCAATGACTTATGAAAATGCAGACACCGCACTGTTGGGTGACATTTTTGTCGACCTTAAGGGCCAGACCTGTTCAAAAGGGGGTGTAGAAATAGACTTGGCCCCGCTTTCTTTTAGGCTGCTCATTTGCCTGATCGAAGCCGACGGCCAACCTGTTGAGCCAGAATTGCTAAAAGAAAAAGTTTGGCAAGGCATCACCGTTACTGACGATAGCTTAAAGCAGCGCGTTCGGATTTTGAGGAAAGCCCTGGGTGATGACGGTGAAACACCTAAACTAATTGGGGCTGAACGCCACAAAGGGTATAAACTTCTTATCCGCCCAAAAGTTCCCACAGCAGTGTGGGGCTTTAATCGGCCCACCTTATTCAAAACCTTGGTCGCGGCACTGGCTGTTTTTGCGCTTATAATCGCGGTTTATGTGCCGAGCGAGAAAAAGGGCATCATTCTGGTGGTCATGCCATTTGAAACAGAAGGTGTTGGCCCGGAAGCGGCCTTGTTTACCCGGGGGCTGACGTATGAGCTTATTTCCCGAATAAATTCAATGCCAGCTTTATCCACCGTAAATCTTTCAAGCGCGGCGGTATTTAGCGACAAAAGAGCCCGCGAGGTGGCAGAAGAATTTAACGCCAATGCCATTGTGGAAGGAAGCGTCTCTCGCCGGGAAGGATACTTGAAAGTTAATGTCCAGATGACTGACGGGGAAAGCGAGAAGGTAATTTGGTCCAGTGTTTATGAAAAAACTATGCCCGATATATTTGAAATTCAAAGGGACATAACTTTTCATATTGCTTTGGTTTTAAATCAGGACTTTGACCCCAGTACAGCTGAACACCTTAAAGATGCCCCAACCAAAAACTATGAGGCATACGCTCTTTTCATCCAAGCACTGGGGCATGAAGGCCAAGGGCATAAAGACGCCACCAGTTTGCTTGAAAGAGCTGTGTCCCTTGACCCAGACTTCAAAGCCGCACAAGCGTTACTAGAGAAAATTCACCAAGGGGGCTAGTCATGCATAAGATCATACTCGCTATTTCATTTTTGCTGTTTTCCAGTATCGCCAATGCTCAAGAAACGCCGCAACCGTTTTCTGCGGTTCAAACGCTGTTTGCTGCCATGAGCGCAGGCGACGCGGGCGCAATGCGAGCGACATCTACTCAGGATTTCCATCTGCTGGAAGTCGGCGAAATATGGGGCATGGACAAACTTGTCTCAGCGGTGACACCCAGTGACGGCATAACAACACGGCGGAATTTCTTTGCTGTCATCTCCACCAAAACTTCGGGTAACAGGGCATAGGTTAGCTACTGGAACCGCGCTGTTTTTACTAGACCTGACAGTGGGGCACAGAGAGTTGAATGGTTGGAAAGTGCGGTTTTGGTTAACCGCGGTGACAAATGGCTTATTGAGATGCTTCATTCAACGCGCTTGCAAGCAGACCAACCCATTCCAAACGGTGCAGACCTTCAGGAATATGCCGCGCCGAAACGCTGAATATCCACCCGCGCAGTGTTTCATCCAAATTCGCTCATGAACGACATTTGAAAACATGCAGTGCCTGATAGCGCTAGCGGATTGGACCACGGTCTATACCGAGGCAAAGCCGATGGCGGCGAGTGCAGCCATTGAAACGCATTTAAACTCTTTGGCACAAATTTTCATTTCTTAAAATCAATCGGCGAATAGGCAAAATGCACCATAGTTCCTGTTTCAGCCGAACGCCCAGGTTTTGATAAGGACGATATGTTTGGTGCCTTGTATTTGCCAATAACTTCAATAATTTCCTGGTTCAACTGATCCAAGTGCTCCTGTGGAATGTTCAAGTAGGCCCACAGTTCATTGGCTTTCTTTGGTCGGTCATCGGAACCATAGATTTTACGGCGAAGCGGTGCACCGTTAGCACCCACTGTAAAAACTGTTCCACCACCACTCGAAAGATATTGATTGTCAATTTTTTCAAACATTTCGTCTCTTATTGCGGAATCAAAGGTTACTACTAGATCGATCGGAACAAAAAAACCATCCGCCGTCGCTCGGTACATTTTTATGCCGCGACCAGCCCGCGCTTGAGTGCGCTCGACCTTTACCAATCCCAACTTCAAGAGCCGCCGCATATAGTAATGAATTTTGGCGAGATCGACATCCATCCGGACCGATAGCATTTTAATGGATTGAGCTTTGGGGATGCAGCTCAACAATAAACGGCGCCCAAAGGCATTTTGAAACACCTTTGCCTTTGCCGCTGTATCAATACGTTGATAGCTACTTGAATTTTGATATTTCATTATAAGTAGATGGTAATATATGAAGTTCCTGATAGCAACTTACAGGATAAAAATAATGATGCCCAACATCACCAAACTTATAGTCGGGGCCATATTTTCCGCAGCACTATTACCTGTGCAGACAGAAATATCATTTGCGCAAGAACCCGGCATAGACACTGCATACATTCGCACCCTTGCTGAAGATATTAGCTTTAACGGCGTAGCCCTTATCGCAAAGGACGGTGAAATAATTGAAGTAGATAGCTACCATAGAGCAGGAATACCACGAGGCGATCATACAGTGAATACGCGCTTTAATGTTGGCTCTATTGGTAAAGTTTTTACCGCGGTTGCAATTGGGCAATTAGTCGATAGCGGCGCTTTTAAATTCGACGATTCTATTCGCTCATATTTGCCTGAGCTCCCACTGTCTTATCAAGATATTAAGGTTAGTCATCTGTTGACCCATATGTCTGGCGTCGGGAATTTTTTCCAACCTAAATACAGAGAGGCAATTTACAGCTTTGAAACGCTTGATGACATTATGGCTATAATTTTATCGGAGCCACAGGATTTCAAGCCCGGCGAAAAAATGCAATATTCAAATTCGGGTTTTGTAATACTAGGTGCCTTAATCGAGCGCGTTTCCGGCCTGAGTTATGAAGACTATATACAAAGGAATATTTTTGACCGAGCTGAAATGAAGGAGACGCGGTTTGAAGTCGATGCTTTAACGGCGACTAATTATACTCAGCAAACAGGTCAACGGCGTCAACGCGGCTCTAGCTCCTTCACCCCGGACACAACTTCCCCCTATGTCAAAGGGCGCACAAGACGCGCACTTCCAGCTGGCGGCACCTTTAGCACAGCCCACGATATGTACAGATTTGCTATGGCTCTCGTGAACCATAAGCTAATGAGTTCTGAGACCACCAAATTGATGACCTCTGCAAAGCCGGGTACTGTGCGAGTCAGCCCTAGTTCTGGAAAAGAAGTCGGATATGGCTACGGCTTTAATATATCTGTTGGTGGTGCGCGCATTGGGCATGGTGGTGGCGGGCCCGGCATAAATGCAGAATTGCGAATTTGGCCTGAAACTAAGACCGTTGTCGTAACATTGGCCAATCTTGACCCCCCTATTGCTTCGGTTTTTGCTGACTCTATCGAAGGGTATCTGAAAGACCAAAATCTTGATCATTCGAATTAGCGGTTTCAGCCAGATTTTCCAATGCTTTAGAAAGGCTACTAACAACATGAAATACCTTCACTCAGCTGCAAGTATTATATTGGTCTATGCCTTTTCCCTCACCGCAATGGCGCAAGAAAACGGAAGCACCGATAATTCTTCAGCTGATCAAATAAGAGCCGACATAAATACTCAAATTTGGGCTACTTTTACGCGTTCTTATAAGGAGTTGGATGCTGAGCTTCACATGAATCTCTATAATCCCAATATTGTTCGGGTAACGCCGCAAAAAGACTCAGTATTATCCGGGGAAGAGTATATAAAAATGACGGGGCGGATGCTGGAAATGCGTCGCTCAAAATCCTCGATCGGTTCCGACATACAATTTCGTTTCAATCAGCGATATCATAATGATAACAGCGCTTATGAAGCTGGGATATATAGGATGAGCGGCACAGGCCGAGATGGCCAGCCTTTCGTATTCTATAACGAATTTAGCGTTGTCCTTAAAAAACACGAGGATCGTTGGACAATTATGTTCGATATGGATGAACCGAGCAATGAAAGCGCCTGGCAAAATGCCCCTATCCGCATTGGGCCTCAATCAGGGACTAACTAGGCGCCGTTAGGTTGGCTTTAACTGTCGGTCAATCAACTTGATCGCTTCAAGAAACCCATCTTTCAAAGCGGTGATATTCTCCAAGCTGCCGTTACCCAAGTAAAATTTGGTGAAAATAATGTTTTGAGTTTGGGTGGAAAAAACAAACTCGGCGTAGTCAAACGTTTTTGCATTCATCGGCGGGGGCAATGCGGCGCCCCTATCATCCAACTGCGCCCCACGGCGCAGCGGGTAATTCGCAAGCAAATAGGGATCGATATTTTGGAACTGCATATTGGAATAATCTGTTTCAATACTGCGGCTGCCTTCGGTTAATTGGCCAATTATTATCAATTGCCGCTGCAGCGCATCACTTTGGATCAAGCTTAGCTTTCCTGCCGCCTTCAGGTTGCCTGTTATGTCATTTTGAACACGATAAATACCAGTTTCGAAGAGACCCTCAAAAATTAGTGTGTCGAGTGTTTTTGCATCAATAGAGGCAAAGCCTGTTGGGGCGAGCCCCGCCAATTCCAGCAAGCGACTTTGAACCAAGTTTTTGTCCACAATGGCAGCATCCAAACTGACCACCGAAGCCGCTAAGTCATTTTGCAAGGCCACAAGAACGGTCTGTTCGATGTTTTGTTCTTTTCGGCCTTCGTTCCAATCATCCACTTGCAAGCCAAGGAATATGCCTACAACAACAATCAACACTTCAAGCATAACCACAAACCAATCTTGGTTTCGGACGCCTTCTGCCAAACGTTTCAAAATCATCAATTTCTCCCTCAATGGCTGCAACGCTACAGTGCAGTAGGCGGGCTGTCTAACAAAACAAGACTTTGAAATGTCGGTGAAGTGCGCGGGCTATTTGCGCGGTGTCGCCTCGGTGAGGGTGCCGTAACAGTGAGCTCAAGCAGGCTTTTACTTTTACTTAATCCGTTTGCGGCAGTCGTTGAATGAGCTGGGCATATTTCCGCAATAAGCGGCTTTTTTCAAAATAGCGGTCACACAGCTTGGCGAAGGCAAAGGCGTTGGTGATATAGTCAACATCCTGCTCGCTTAGCTCGGCGGTATTTTGTTTCTGCTCAAAGCGGAAATACAGGCCCATCAATACCTGCAAAAGACCAAGCGACCTGGCGCGGACTTCAGGCGCAGTATTGCCTCCAGCTTTGCTCTTTAAATTGTGCCAGGCAGTAAGTGTTTTATCGATTGAATCAGGTTTATTGGTCGAAGGATTCAACTCGTGTTTTATCATGTCCAACGGCGCATTTGCCACAAGCCAAGCGGTTAACGCCTTTAATTCAGCGACCGTACCTAAAGCACTATCCAGCTCAGTCTCGCCGGTTAACACGTTTCTGGTAAGTTTACACAGGAAAGCACGGCAGGAGCCGGGCCGCTTGTCATAAATGGAGCAGCTAGTGCCTGAAAGGGCAAAGCAAGGCTGATCAAATACAATTTTTTCTTTTTTATTTACGTGGGTTTCTATCGCGGTGCTCTTTAAGATTTCTGCTTCTTTTGAGCTAACGGTAACGTGTGAAAAAAATGCGCCGGTGCAGCAAATGCCGCAAGCTTGGCAAAGCTCAGCGGACTGTTGTGCAGACAATAGCGCGCTGTTGCTGGTACCTTTTTCGCTGGAGTGCTTGCCAGTACTGGTCATTTCTGCCTTCATCCCGTTAGTGCTTTATGAGATAGTATCCGGCATATCACGCTTTTTTGCCTTTCCGATAAAAAATCGGCTAATGTGCCGAACGCACACATGAATAGGCATAAAGGGGCAAGTCTAATGACCGCATTTCGTAAATTTTGTTTAACGGTGTTTGCAGGCACAATGCTACTGGTTCCAGCAGGCATTAGCGCGGCGCAGGACGCCCCTATTGTACAGCCGGGTGCGCCGGGCCAACCGGTTCAAGCGCTTGATGCAAAAAAAGCCATCGAGATTGCCAACAACAGTTATTCCAGTGACGACGTGCAGTTCATGCAGGATATGATCCCGCACCATAACCAGGCCGTGCAGATGGCAGCGCTGGTGGCTGACCGCACCAATATGGAAGAACTGATCAGTGTTGCCGGGCGCATTAACGCATCGCAACTGGACGAAATTAAATTCATGCAACAATGGCTGACTGCGCGCAGCGAAGCGGTGCCGAACCCCACCGCGCACCATGCCATGAAAACCTCGCACGCAATGGCAGGCATGGCATCGACTGAGCAGATGGCTGAATTAGCCGCGGTGAGCGCCACCGATTTTGACCGACTGTTTCTTGAACTGATGATTACCCACCATAAAGGTGCGGTTACCATGGTTTCTGACCTACTTGGCCATTCTGGCTCAGCTTATGACCCAGTATTATTCGCGTTTGCCAACGACATCACCAATGACCAAACCGCCGAGATCAAGCGCATGACCGGACTGCTGGTTGGCCTTTCAACTGACCCGCGTGCGGGACTGACCGCAGGGCTCAGGGATGCGGGTGCTGCCGCACTGAACGTGGAGCTTGTTGCCACCTTCCCCCGGCCTGCCGGGTTCTTTGACCCTAAAAACCCGTCCGACCTGCCGCCAGTGATAGAGCCAGATGAGGCCGATGAAGCAGATGACGGCGACGCAGATGAAGACGATAAAGTAAAACGTGTTGAACGCTCGCCGTTTTTAAGTTTCTCCAATACTGACATGGCCTTCTCGGGCGACAAACTGGTGGTGGGCAGCTATCACGGTTTCAACGTATACCAACTGCAAGATGACGGCATGCCGAAGCTGTTCAGCTCCGTGGTTTGTCCGGGCGGGCAAGGCGACATATCGATTGTCGGCGATCTGCTGATTATGTCTGTGGAGCAAACCCGCGGCCGCGTTGATTGCGGCCGGCAAGGTATCAGCGAGGATGTGAGCGCCGAGCGGTTCCGCGGCCTGCGCATTTTTGATATCAGCGACATGGCGCGCCCTGCCCAAGTGGGTCAGGTTCAAACCTGCCGCGGTTCGCACACTCATTCGGTTGTTTCAGGCCCCGGCGAAGACGGTAAAATTATCGTTTACAATTCAGGCACCTCTTCTGTGCGCGATGAGGAAGAACTAGAGGGCTGCATTGGGCGTGTGCCCGGCGATGACAGAACGGCCCTGTTCCGCATCGATGTGATCGAAATCCCAGTGGATGACCCGGGGAGCGCACGCATTGTTGATAGCCCTGCTGTGTTTGCCGACTTCGAGACCGGCAGGCTTGCAGGCCTATGGGAGGGCGGCGATCACGGTGACAATACACAGGAAACCAGCGAAACAAACCAATGCCATGATATTACCGTGTTCCCCGAGGCCAAAATTGCCGCCGGGGCGTGCTCGGGCAACGGCATCATCTTCGATATTTCAGACCCGTTGGCACCAAAGCGGATCGATGTTGTTTCTGATCCGGGGTTTGCCTACTGGCATTCCGCGACGTTCAACAATGATGGCACCAAAGTGTTGTTTACCGACGAGTGGGGCGGCGGTGGCCGGCCGCGCTGTATGGCCCATGACCCCAAGACATGGGGCGCAGATGTGTTTTACGATATTGTCGACAATAAGCTGGAATTTAAAGGCCGGTTTAAGCTGCCAGCACCGCAATCTGAAACAGAAAACTGCGTGGCCCATAATGGCTCGGTAGTACCGGTTCCAGGCCGCGATATCTTTGCACAGGCTTGGTACCAAGGCGGCCTTTCAGTGATTGATTTTACCGATTCTGCCAATCCGCAGGAAATCGCCTTTTTTGACCGCGGCCCGATCCACGGGGATGTGCTGGTAACCGGTGGTTTTTGGTCGACCTATTGGTACAACGGTAAAATTTACGGCAGTGAGATTGTGCGCGGGCTGGATGTAATGGCCTTGTTACCCAGCGAGCATCTGAGTGAAAATGAAATTGCTGCTGCTGCCCTTGCTGATCAAGGAAAGGCCTTTAACCCACAGCAACAGTTCCGTGTAACCTGGCCCGCTGAACCAGTTGTTGCGCGCGCTTATATGGACCAGCTTCAGCGCAGTGATACTTTGCCTGAGGCGGCAATGACCGACCTGACAAGAGCACTAGACCGCGCAAAAGCAATTCTGGAAAGAGGTAAAAATGATCGGGGCCTGGCTAAACAGCTGGAAACACTAGCCTCCGGATTGGAAACGAGTGGAAGCGACGCTAGCACACTGCGGCGGCTGGCTTCCCTCGGTGAAACACTGAACGGAATCGCCGCGCGGCTTCGATAACCGTCATTACACATTGGGCAGGAAGGGGCTTAAAACCATACTAAGCCCCCTTCCCCCAAGAATTAGCTAGGCCAAATAAGCCGTCTTAGTGCGCATGCTCTTTCAGGTGCTGCCCCAATAAGTCCTTACCGTAATCATTGCCGTTCGGCGTGCGGATAATCACATGGATATGATCTCGGATCGGTGTTTTGCCGGGGTTGATACTTGTTGTACCGATCGGTATCTGATGGTCAAATTCTATCAAAATAACCGGGCTGTGGATACGGTAATAAAAAACCGCATCATCGGCTGCAGTGCCAACCCAGGAAAAATAAGTTTCATCCATGTGGGCTGCCACTTGGTCCATCCGTACAGCTGCATGTCCCTCTTTCATATTATTCACGAACAAGGAAGCCAGTCGTAGCAGTTCGCTGCGCTGTACCGTTGTCATGTCAGATGCCTTCAAGCCCGCAAAATCTAGCAGCAAATTGTCCGCATTCGCCCCGGCTTGCATATCGTCTCGAGTTTTTCTTGCGTCTAATGTGGCTTTTGTTTTCTGCGCGAACGTCAGGGATTGCATAAAGGTCAACCCGACATTTTGCTCCTCTTGCAAAACTTCATTGCCTGCATATTTGCCGGTTGTTGCAACCGCCGGTTCCGCGCCCAAAAAAGTAGGGGTCATCACCACTTGATCGCCCATGATAAAATAATTGATCACAATATGGTGGCCATCAAGCTGCCAGCCCCAAGGCTCAGTCTCACTTGGCACGCCCATAATGGTGATAAAATACAGTTCTTCATCGAGAAACTCGCTGCCGCCGTTTATTTCCCGCAAGGTCTGATCGGTTTTCATGATGGCTTGACTAAGTGCCAGCCCTTTTGCGCTAAGCGACGTGCTTAAAATCGCGCGGGCAGCCGCTCGCCCATCCGCATCAAGCTCTTTGATGCTAACGCCGTTTCGCACATAAATAGCATTGTCCACGTTGGACCAACGACGCCATTCACGGTCATCAATTGCAAATTGAGTTCGGATTGTCTGTGCGGTTGATAATTTGTTCAAGAAGGCCCGAGCCGCTTCAACAATCGGTTTGGTGCTGACGCCGCTTGCCTCAATGGTGTAAAGGCCCGTTCGCTTGCCTTTGCTGGTGGCAACTCCTTCGTATGGCTGGGCCAACGCTTTCAGTTCATTGATCGAGAATAGCCTCTTTACCTTCAGTAGACCGTCGTCGTATTCATCATCTGCGAAAGAAGCGTTAACGCCAATAAATGTGATGCTGAAAGTTATCAGAACCATTGCTTTTAATGCCGTCGCGATTTTACAGACTTTAGCCATAGACGTAATTCCCATTTTCAATATCATCGTCCAACAAAAAAACCCGAAACCTATAGTGTTCGTGCCTTTCAAGTTGGCGCATTTCCCTTATTGAACATAACGGTACTGTTAATAGCTAACTGTGTCGAGTTGGCGGCAACCACAGCGTCATATTGCCAGCTTCACAAGTCCTGCCATTAAAGTCATTAACCTACGCTTGTAATCTCTGTTCATTCCATTATCTGTATATGCATACTTTAACTGGCAGGCAGTGAAAATGGATAATTCAGACGCACACATGGCTCCTCAACCGGGCGACTGTATAAGCTATCGGCTGCGTCGCACTGCGCGAGCGGCTGCGCGGCATTATGATAAAGCGCTGAAACCCGCCGATGTTCGAAACACTCAGTTCACGCTACTCAGCACACTTGAGACGCAAGGCGAGGTCACCATCGGGGATATGGCAAAAACCCTGGGCGTCGATGCAACCACCTTGACTCGCAATATGGATGTGATGGTGCGCCGTGGTTTGATTGAAAATGTCGGGTCTGACGATGCTAGAGAACGGCGCATGAGTCTGACTGCCGCTGGGCAAAGCACCTTCGCAGTTGCACTACCCCTTTGGCAGGCGGCCCAGCAGGCGCTACTCAGCTCACTTCCGGACATCAATTGGCCCGAGACGGCACAGGCGCTCGACGACATTGAACAAATCTGCAGTTCGCCTGGCTAAATTTTTAATTATATATCTGTATATACATGTTCTTGAGCCCCAAACCTCAAACCTCGGAAAGATAAACAAATGGAACCCCTAACAATATTTGGTCTGCAGCTTCTCTTCAGCCTATTGGTCTATAGCCTGATCGCCAAATGGCTCGTTATGCCCAAACTAAATACACTGCCCCGCGACAAAGCCCTTTTTTGGATGATTTTACCTCATACTTCGCGCCATATCGGTATGTCATTTCTGGTACCAGGCCTCGCAGCCGCGCCGCTTGATAGTGCTTTTTCAATACCAACCGCATACGGCGACTTGCTTGCGGCGATTCTGGCGCTTGTTGCTCTCATTGCGCTACGGTCGGGCCGCAAGGGTGCCATCGCGCTGGTATGGCTCTTTAACATCGCCGGCACCGTCGACCTGCTAATGGCCCTAAGCCATCCTGATATGGTGCCTAAATTTGGCGCTGTCTGGTTTATCCCAACTATGCTGGTGCCGCTGTTGCTGGTGAGCCATTTTCTAATCTTCAAGCGGCTTCTTCAAAAAGAAGCGTAAGCTGGAATATCCCAAAAAAGAGAGCCGTTTCTAAAAAGCGGCTCTCTTTTAAAGTACCTTCTGAAAAAGGAAATTTTGCCTAAATCGGACGAGGCCAAATCAACGATTTATATCCGCATTTGGTGAGCGCAATCCTGCAGCCGCCAGCATCTCGTATGAGCAAAATCGCCTCCCAAACACCAGTCTAAACTAGAAAACAATAAAACCATAGGTAACCCGGCATCACAAGTATAGGAATAGTGATTTAGGACGAGCTATTATTAAAATAGACAACTCAATTGACTCCTAAATTATTATAATTACTGAATTTTTTACACCTGCGAGCTATGGAGTCATACTGCTTTACCGAATCATATTTCGCGTATTACGTGTTATAAACATACAAATTTTTTGCAAATAGCAATTAAGTTCATGTAAAAATAACGGCTTAGTTAGTGTTAAGAGTTAATTAACTATAGAAAGGCAAATTTCCTTGTGACTGGGGAGTCGAGGAACGTTTACAAAAAGACGGGCCTAATATGAATCAATCAAGTAAACCGCTTGCCAATATTTCCACGGGCACCAAGCTGGATCTCACGGTGTGTGCTCAGCAGTTTTTTTCTCACGAATGGGATCCAGATGACACGAGCGTCGATGTGGGTTTCATCGAAGAAGTTACCTGGGCCCTTGCTAAAGATGATGACGTTAGCGTTCGCAAAGAATTAGCCGAAAAACTGTCCACATGTAAAAATTTGCCGCTAGAGTTGGCGGAGGAAATAGCGAGCGACATACACGGTGTGTCGGCGAAATTCCTTGCCGAAACAGATGCCTTCACCGACAAACAAATGGCCGATTTGGTTCCCTTCCTGAAAGAGCACGCTATTTCAGTATTGGCGAAAAGACCAGACATCAAGTCCCAAACCATTTATGCAATTGCGGTTGTCGGCGAAGTACAAAGTGTCACTCTTCTGGCGGTTAACAAATTTATTTTGTTGGGGGACAATGCGGTTCGAAAAATTGTCGAACGATTTCCCGACAATCAATATTTGCTGGATATGTTGGCGCTGCGTTTAGGCCTGCCTATCGACGTAGTTGAAGACATAATCGACCTAGTGTCGTCTTTCGCACGAGAAAAACTCACAGAAAACTACGCAATCAAGGGCAAACTTGCTGTCGTAAAAATGGATGTTCGGGGGACCGACTGGATATTAAACCAGGTCAAGAGTGCTGATCCGGGCCAAGTACATTCAATTGTGATCAATATGCGTCAACGCGGTGAGCTATACACGTCCCAGGCCGTCGAGATCGCTGAACAAGGTTGCTTTGCGTTTCTTGAAAGTACGCTGGCAGTCGAATCCGGCGAAACGCTTGGATATGTGCGAGAGATACTTTCTTTAAAAGATACCAAGAAATTTGTTCAACTGCTGCAAAGAGCGGGCGTCAAAAAAAATCTTGGCACCAAAATCTTGCAAGTTGTAAAACAGCGTACTTTGACAGAATGCGGGGCAGTTAATTGATGCAACTTTGCACACTATGGCTTTCAGGCATATCTCTTTTGGTATTGTTTTTGCGCCTTAAGAGTATTGAACTTCTTGGATTGTGGCTGCTTCAGCTTACCTTAAAACAACTAGCCCAAGATTAAGATTATGGAAATATTTTGACTGATATGGTAACTTTTCGTGGCTTGCTGATTGGGGTCCTTGCCTAACGATAAGGTACTGTATGTTCAGATGGGCAACAATTTTTGGCTTTCTATTGTTGATTGTGGCATGTGAACCGCAACCGGTTCAGCAATCGTCGGTTCTTAGAATTGGTGTGTTGCCGGACAAATCCGCCGCACAATTGGAAAAAGAATTTCACCCTTTAATAGACTATCTCTCTGCCAGTGTCGGGAAACCCATTGAGCTTGATGTGCCCCCTGATTATGAAACTTTGTTAACAAATTTTGTCGAAGGTAAATATGACGCGGCATTTTTTGGCGGCTTAACTTTTTTGCAAGCTGAAGCTCGAAGCAATGCTATCCCACTTGTCTCAAGGGACGTGGACGCCCGGTTTACCAGCGTATTCATCGCTCGTAATGATATGCTTGGCAGCAGGATAATTGATTTTGAAGGAAAAAAAATCGCATTTGGGTCAAAGCTTTCGACGTCGGGCCATCTAATGCCCCGTTATTTTCTCCAAAACCTAGGTATTGTTCCTGAAGGTTATTTTTCCAATGTCACATACACGGGTGCCCACGATAAGACCATGGAACAGGTCTTTAACGGGTCGCTCGACCTTGGGGCTGTGAACGCGCAAGTGGCACGTCAATTAATGCAATCGGCTAAATATGGAAACGGGACATTGCGTATTCTTTGGGAAACCCCACCCTACGCAGACTATGTTTGGGCGGTGAGGCAGGATTTAACGCTGGAACTAAAAACAGCATTACAGGAGGCGTTTTTAGCGCTGTCGATTGCGAACAATGACCACGACACGATTTTAACACTGCAGGGTGCAAGAAGTTTTATGCCTGCGCGCCTGGCAGACTTTGACAACTTACGTGAGCTTGCGGCCAGGCTGGGGTTGCTCTGATGTTCGACGGGACAGAAACGGTGCAGCAGGTAGGCACCAAAGGTCTAGTTTCAAGCCCGTATGTTAGGGTTGTCGCAGGTTTTGTGGCATTTGTGGCTCTGGCTTCTGTATCAATTGGGCTCATTCTTTGGAATGATCACGAGCGCGATATGCGTTTATTCTCTGAAGTTACAGAATATCATATTTCCAGCGAGAAAACCCTCGAAAGCATGGCAGCCGACCTGCAGACTTTGCTTTCAAAAATCAGCGCCCCAAATGTATCTCAAGATGCGAGCCAAGGCGCTAGTGACCCAGTGCAAGCAAGCGCGCGCGAGGCTTCAATTGAGAATTCCGTGGATGCTACTATTTTCGTAATTGAACAAAGGCTGGGGAGCCTCATCCGCTCGCAAAATCGATTTCAAAATCAAGGTTTTCAACCCGCACTTGATAGACTTCAAGCAAGTTTCGCGGATTTATCAACTGCTGCCAGCCAACTGGATTTGGGCGCTGGCCCGGACACATCACAATTAAATTTGTCTCTACAGGCGCTAGAATTCCGGGTGATCCAGCTTGATCGCCTGCACTCACAAGCCTACGAAGAAATTTTCACTGGCGCTGCTGCAAGCCGAGCTGCTGAACGTTTTCGAATTGGTCTTTTATCGACGCTGTTGGTTTCAGTGGTTGTCGGCATTTCAATACGCACAGTGAGGCGCGTTGATAAATTATCAAAGCAGCAAAAGGATGCTGAGCGAAAATTGGCGGTGGCGCTGCGGAATGCCCAGCAGGCGAATGCAGTGAAAAATAATTTTCTTACCCATATGAGCCATGACCTGAGAACACCACTAAATTCCATCCTGGGTTTTTCTCAAATGATGAGAGATCAGATGTTTGGGCCGCTTGGGGATTCCCATTATGAAGATTATGCCCGGTTAATTCATCATAGCGGCGAGCGGCTGGTTAGCATGGTCAATGATGTACTTGACGTTGCCCGAATCGAGAACGGTGAATACGTTATCCATAAATCACCTCTTGATATGCTGGAACTAACGGAACACTGTTTGCAGCGTTGCGCGACCCTGTCTATCAGCAATATGGACGCCCGCTTTTCAATATCAATATCTGAAACAGCACCGCGGCTCTTCAGTGATGAACGTGCTGTATCCCAAGTTTTGGACAATTTGGTTTCCAACGCCATTAAATATG
>JAJFIU010000113.1 GCA_021774695.1 Alphaproteobacteria bacterium
ATCGGTGAAAGCAATTGCCTTACCGTTTGGTGACCAATCAATGCCATAAATACGACCAATCGATGAGTTTCTGATGGTTCTTTCTCGGGTGGTCAGGTCTATGGTTTCCAGCGACGTTTCGCCGTCACCCTGAGAGGGTCCGGATGCGAATGCAATGGACCCACCGTCCGGCGAAAAATGTGCATCATGCTCTGAAATGTTCGGCGTGTCCGTGAGGCGGTCTATTATCTTACCTTTAGTATCAAGCAGATACAGATCGCGTTGACCCTCTTTCTCCCAGAATGCCAGAAACATACTTTCGCGCCAGTCACTTATCGACAACCATCCATCATACTCACCAAGGGCTTTGATTTCTCCAGATGTCAAATCCATGATGTGTGGTCTTTTTTCGCTACTGTCCGAATCACTTCTGTCAAAAATAATGGATGTGCCGTCAGGATGCCATACGGCGTAACCGTCCCACCCGGCATGGTCCGTTAGCTTTTTTAAGTTTCGACCATCGGCGTCCATCAGGAATAATTCCCAGTCATCGTTTGTGGCCGGCGATTTTGACATAAAGACTATTTGCTGGCTGTTAGGAGAAAAGACAGGGCGATGCTCGTTTCTGCCCTGGGCGTTGGCACCGCCGCCGAGATAAAATGTCATTATTATCGCGCTTATGCGTATTAAGTTGCTCACTAGTACCCCCTCCAAATAAACCCGCCTTTGTGACGGTAACCTCATGGACAGAGGCTGCTGATGCAAAACTAATGCGACAGACAGTTGTTTACTTGAGACACAGTGCACTAGGCGCGTTGTGTTATTTTGTTGGTAGTTGTCCGTGAGAGAGGAGATGCCCGTTATTCAGCCGGCGTATTTTCCGCTGATTTGCCGGGGTTTTTCGCCGCTTCACGTTCCAGCCAAGCATTTCTGATCATGTCGCTGGTCATTCGGCTGTTATCGGGTGTCCAGCCGGGCGGGGCTAGCAGGAACATGACACGGTCTTTCCAGCGCTTTGCTGACCAAATATCAGAGAAGATACCGACCCATTCATGCACAGCAATCCGAAGTGGATTGAAAGTGCCCAAATCGGTTACCAGACCGTATCGGCAGGCTTCCTCTTTCTGTTCCGGAATGAAGGAGCTGAACATACGGTCCCACACCATGAACACACCAGCATAATTTGCATCCAGATAGCGTGGGTTGTTGGCATGATGCACTCGGTGGTGGCTGGGTGTGTTGAAAATATATTCAAACCAGCGGGGCATTTTGTCGATGGCTTCGGTGTGAATCCAGAATTGATAGATCAAATTAATGCCCGCAACAAAAAACACGATTGCTGGTTCAATGCCGAGCAGGAAAATTGGCAGTTTAAACAAAAATCCGGGTGTGAAGGCACCGGTCCAGGTTTGGCGCAGCGCTGTGGACAGATTGTAATGCTGGCTGGAATGATGGATGACATGGGCGGCCCACATCCAGCGCATGCGGTGGCCCATTCGGTGGATCCAGTAATAGGCCAGGTCATCTAGAACAAAAGCCAGCGCAAACACCCATAGGGCTGTACCAAAGTCAAAAATTCTGAAATTTTCCCAAATCCAATAAGAAAACCCGATGAAAAAGGCGGCGGTGAGTGCGCCGGCAACTGTGCTGCCCAGGCCCATGAGCATTGAGGTCATGGCGTCCTTGCCCTCGTAGCGGGCGCGGCCGGTTTTCCAGCCAATGATCATCTCGGCGAGAATCAAAATGGTAAAAGCGGGAACCGCAAGCTGGGTGGGAGCGGGTAGGTCAAGCATGGGCAGGCTCCGACTTTTTGTTTGGGTAGCTGGTCAATTCCGAAAGCAATGACTGGCGCTGATCTTGTGGCAATCGCATATCAAATGTCGGCTGAGTGAAATCATCCATATCAATTGATAGGCCTGCCTCGGTTTGTGAAATGTTCAACTGGTTAGTATCTGTAATCTCGCGAATAACAACCCTGTCACCGAGAGCAGTAGCGAAGGCAACGCCGTCGCGGTGATTTGGGAAAATGAGCACAGCGGTATCGCCGGGCTCCGAGATGAAAATGGTTGGGTTTTCAGATCCCAAATTAATGTGGGGGCAATAGCGCGCCGTGTTGTTGATCACCCGTTCTCTGGTGAGCCTGCTTTTATTGGGAAACAGCCGCGCAGCAATTAACGCCACGATGGTGACAGCAAGTAATGACCCAAAAAATTGAATAAACGACATTATTGTCTCCCTGCAATAGAAGATATCACGATTTTCCCATGGTCAAGAGCGGAAATAGCGATGACATATTTTATTGTTAGCTTAAGATATGGGACATTAGTTACTTTAAGCAAAGGCTTGAGCAAAATGGTGAGAAAAATACTAGCATTAGCGGCATTTGGCATTGCCTTACTGTGCACGCCCGTAAATGTGGCCGTTGCAGATGGCCCGGCAGATGACCCGATTGTGATTGCCCACCGCGGTGCCAGCGGTTATTTGCCTGAGCATTCGCTTGAGGCCTACAAACTGGGTATAGAGCAAGGCGCCGACTTTATTGAACCTGACCTGGTTATGACCAAAGACGGCGTATTGGTTGCCCGGCATGATATTTATCTGTCAACAACCACCAATGTTGCCAGCCACCTGGAATTCGCTGACCGCAAGCGGACCATCGGGGATCACACCGACTGGTTTGCAATGGATTTCACTCTTGCTGAGTTGAAAACCCTGCGGGTTCGACAGGCTTTTAAGGGCCGCGACAAATCTTTTGATGACCAGTTGGATATTGTGACGCTTGATGAAATAACAGCGCTGGTTCTGGATTATAAAGCAAAGGGCAGGACCGTAGGCCTGCATATTGAAATGAAACGCCCGGAGCTGTTTAAGACTACGCTGCAGCCGGATTTGGCAGCCATGCTTGCGGGCAAGTTGGCGTCATTGCGGGTAGCCGGAATACCTCTTTATTTTCAATGCTTTGATGGTAATTTTGTTCGTGAAATTGCACCATTGACCGACATCCCCGTTGTCTTGTTAGTGGGCGGTAAAGCCAACCCTGAAACAGGATGGGTTGATCTGGACGTGACGCTGGAAGATTATTACGGTGTCGCGGACGGGTTTGGCCTCAATAAAGCATTGCTGTTCGGCCCGGATATGAAACCGAGCGGTGTTGTCGACAAGCTCCACACAGCTGGAAAACTGGTGCATGTGTGGACCGTTCGGGCTGATGCGCTGCCAAAGAGCTTCCAATCAATGGATCAAGAGCTTAAACTATTGTTCGACAATGGCATTGACGGCTTTTTTACCGATTTTCCGGGTACGGCCGTTAAATATCGAGATACTTACGTCGGAGCGAAAAAAGAATAGAGCCTGTCATGTTTGACTATACCAGAGCGGTAATTACAGCCTTGATAGCCCTCATTGTCATTAAAGTGGGTTCAGAAATGCTGTTTGCGGCCGCCAATATGTAAATTGCCGGCCGCTATTGTCAGATATTGATGCTGGTTGTAGCGTTTAGTCTGGTTTTGTCTCTTAATCTGGGTCGGGTAGTTTGCGACCAAACGGGAAGGGACATTCGTCAGACGCGAAACTCAGATAATCCAAGACATCGTGAATATAATTGGCGCCTTGTTTGATCAGCCGGGTTAATGCGGCATTGGGTTCGCCGACAAAAATGCTGATCACGACCTGCGCGGTTGCGAGAAAAAATGCCACCGATATGGTTACCCAGGCAAGGAAGCCAAAAAACACCATCAACAAAGCACGTTGAATAATTTTTGGCCAATCGCGGCCCTTAAGGTCTTCGACTAAATTGGCTGTGTTGTGCCGCTGCTCGCCGCCTTCTGGCTGCTCGGGCTGTTCTGGGCGCGGCTCGGACACGCGATCTTGTTGGCCCGCATGGGACGTTTCGTTGTTGGCTGGCTGATCGCTCTTTGAAGCGTCAGCTTGCACGGCTTTCTTGGCGGCTTTTTGAGGCGCGGTAGCTTTGCGCGCAGTAGGCCTCTTAGCCGCAGCAGCTTTTGACGCCGTTGTTTTTGCTTTACTGGGTGCTCGCTTTGCCGCCGGTTTTTTCTTGCCCGCGTTACCAGCAGCATCTGTCGTGGTCTGTTCCTCTGTCATGGCATCCTCATTTATTGCCTATTATAGGCTCTATAATTGGGGTGCCTTGACTGGCTCGTCAAGGGCGGCTCGCAAAATTACGCTGTGTAAAAATCAGGGATCCGCCGGTTAGGCCCAAGGTAGATCGCCGCGGACCATTTTTGCGGCATCAACGCCCGCGACCGGCCGCGAGTAATAGAAGCCCTGTGCATAGGCAAAACCCATCTCCGTTACCATGTCGATATGATCGGTGTCTTCAAGGCCCTCGGCCACGATTTCATGGCCCAGACTTTTAGCTAGCATTCCAATCATCTCGAGGATTTTGAATTGAGTGTTGCCGCGCTTCAACTGGCTGATGAAGGCGCGGTCAATTTTGATAATGTCGATAGGGAACTGGTGCAGATAGTTCAGTGAGGAATAGCCAGTACCGAAATCATCAAGCGCCACTTTAACGCCCAGCGCTCGGATGCGGTCCAGTGAATTTGATATATGTTCCGGGTTGGTCATGATCGAGCTTTCGGTCAGCTCAATCCGCAATAAACTTCCTGGCAGGTTATATTTCTTCAACGCGTTTTCCACAACGGCTGCCACATCATCACGGGCAAATTGCACCCCTGATACATTGACATTGATCGGGACAACTTTGTCTACCCCTACCTCCATGATCCAGTGTTTCAGGCATGTGCACGAGGCTTCTATAGCCCAGCGACCAAGTGGAACAATAATACCGGTTTCTTCGGCAAGCTGAATAAATTCCACGGGCGACACAAAACCATGGTCTTTGTGTTGCCACCGAGTTAGCGCTTCAAAACCATGCAGTTTTGACGTGCGTAGATCGATGATTGGCTGATAATAAAGTTGAAGGTCTTCCCGTTCTACGGCGCGTCTTAATTCGGTTTCCAGGTGAAATAATGACCGAGCCTCCATGTGCGATTCGCGGCGGTAGACTTCCGTGCATGCTTTTCCGGCTATTTTTGCCCGATGCATGGCAAAGTCGGCATCTCGGATCAAGTCTTCCGGGTGGGTAGCACTTGAAATGGTGCTGGCTACGCCAATTGATACAGAGGTGAAGACCTCGTTGCCGTCCAAATCGTAAGGCTGTTTCATAGCGGTGTGAATGCGGTCACAGATATCTGTCGCCGCTTTGATTTCCCGCATGTTGGGAACCAAAATAGCGAATTCGTCGCCGGAAAGCCTGGCCAGTATGTCTTGGCTGCCAATGCAGCGGCGCAAGGTTGATGCCATTGAGATCAGAAACCTGTCGCCGGCACTATGGCCAAAACTTTCATTGATCAGTTGAAAGCGGTCGATGTTGACAACCAACACAGCGCAGCTGAAGGGGTCGCTGCCATTTTTGCCGTTTATCACGGTTTCTTCAAGTTTGTTGCGGAACAATACCCGATTGGGTTGCCCGGTTAATGCATCGTGGAAGGCATGATGCATTATGTTTTTTTCGGCTAATTTTTCTGTTGTTTGATCCTCGATGGTGCACAGCACCAAACGTTGATCACCCGCCGCATTTACAATCGGCTGTAACTGGCTTGACAAATAGTGGTCACCGTTGTCGGTGCGGGCGGTCCATTCAAAAGCGACGACTTGTTTTTTCGCGAGTGTTTCCCGCACTTTATCCGCCAGCTTTTCATGTTCGTTAGATGCCCATAGAGACGAAAGAGGAGCCGGCAGTGTGCTAATATCAGAAAATCCAAATAGCGACTGGGCCCGTAGATTGGCCGAATAGACGTTAACGCTGCCGTTGTCCGCCAGGTCAAAACATACCACGCCGAAGGGTAGGGCGTTGATGACGGCGCTAGCATAATCGGGGGCGGCGTTCATAGCCAAGCCGCTGGAAGGATTGCTGGAGGCCGTTGTTGATAGTGCTGCATTTTCCACCACTTTCTGCCCCACAAACACATCTCATTCCTTAAACTACTCACGCAGATTTAAACGCGTTGGTTATTTTTGGCAGGCGCAGGTAAATATTTGGTAAAAAAAGCGAATAATTTATTATTGAATTGCGAATTGAGCTTAACCGCACGTTGGCCGAGACGCTTTTCGAGGCTGGGCGCGCGCAAAAAAAAAGGGGAAGGCGAGCCTCCCCCAAGATGACCACCCACAGGGACGGGTTAGTGGGTGGTGAATTCTAAATTCTAGTGCCGTTTAGCTGCAGCCGCTGGTGGACCCGCAGGTGTCGCATTTCATGCAGGTTCCGTTGCGCACCAGTGTAAAGTTGCCGCATTCGCCGCACGCATCGCCTTCATAACCCTTCATTTTAGCAGTCATTCTGGCGTTGGGTGTCGCGTCGGTGCCGCCGTTCAGCGAGGCCGATCCAACGGTGATTGTTGCCGCAGATGCGCTGGCTGTTGCCACTGCAACTGTTTCAAGTTCGCTGCTTTTGTCCTTGGGCCTGGTGGTTTTAAGCACCACAAGATTGCTGCCCCGGACATATCCAGATGATGCAAATTTTTGAACCCGTTCAAGGGCTTGGGAAACATTATCGGGCAAAGGAGGCAGACCGTCATCTTTGTCACCGCGCCCTGTGGTGTCGTGCATCAGGTCGGCGGGCGTTGCGTGTGCAAGGTCTTCGCGGCCAAGGTACGAGATAGCCAGTTCGCGGAAAATATAATCCAGCAGGGACGTTGCCATTTTAATGGTGTCGTTGCCCTCAACGCGCCCGAACGGTTCGAAGCGAGTAAAGGTGAAGGCGTCGACAAATTCTTCCAGTGGCACGCCGTATTGCAGCCCTATGGAAATTGCGATGGCAAAATTATTCATCAAAGACCGAAAGGCCGCGCCTTCTTTGTGCATGTCGATGAATATCTCGCCGATCGACCCGTCGTCATATTCCCCGGTCCGAAGATAGACCTTGTGTCCACCCACGATCGCTTTTTGCGTGTAGCCTTTGCGGCGTTCAGGCAGGCGATTGCGCTTGGTAGCTTCGCGTTCTATCTCGACAATTCGTTCGACAATGCGTTCGGAAACAATTTCGATCTTCTCAGGCATACTCTTATCTTCAAATTCGCCGTCAAGATCATCCGAGTCCAGCAAAGAAGCATTGAGCGGTTGACTAAGCTTGGAGCCGTCCCGGTACAATGCATTGGCTTTCAGCGCCAAAGACCAGCTTAACTCGTAAGCGGTCATACACTCGTCCACTTCGGCAGAGTTCGGCATATTGATTGTTTTGGAAATGGCGCCCGAGATAAACGGCTGTGCTGCTGCCATCATGCGGATGTGACTTTCCCAAGAGAGCGAGCGTTTACCAATCTTTCCGCACGGGTTGGCGCAGTCAAACACTTTATAATGCTCTTCGCTAAGGTATGGCGCCAGTTCCAGCGTCATGGCACCGCAACAATGAAGGTTTGCGGCTTCGACGTCTGATTTTTTAAACCCAATCGCTTCCAGCAGATTGAATGTATAGTCATTCAATTGCTCTTCAGTGATACCGAGTGTGTCTTTGCAAAAATCGGCACCGAGCGTGAAATGGTTGAAAACAAATTTGACGTCAAAGGCATGCTTTAGCTGGTTTTCGACCAAATCTATTTCGCGGTCGGTGAATCCTTTTTCTTTCAAGCTTGCATGGTTAACCCCCGGCGCGTCTTTGAGGGTGGAGTATCCAACCGCATATTTTTCTATCTCGTTGATTTGCTTTGCTGAATAACCAAGAACCTTAAGCGCCTGCGGTACAATGCGGTTGATGATTTTGAAATAGCCACCACCGGCGAGTTTTTTAAATTTTACCAAGGCAAAATCGGGCTCAATTCCGGTAGTGTCGCAGTCCATAACAAGACCAATGGTGCCCGTGGGTGCGATAACCGAAGACTGCGCATTGCGGTAGCCGTGTTTTTCACCGATTTCAAGTGCACGATCCCAGGCGTCAGCCGCAGCAATCGTGATCAACTGGTCAGGGCAGTTAGTGATGTCCAGCGGAACAGGGTTAGTGTTTAGTTTTTCATAGTCGTCTTTTTGGCCGTAGGCGGCGCGGCGATGATTACGAATAACCCGCAGCATATGGTCTTCGTTTTTTTTGTATCCGGGGAACGCCCCCAACTCGGAAGCCATCTCGGCGCTGGTTGCGTATGATTCGCCGG
The DNA here is from genome assembly GCA_021774695.1 of Alphaproteobacteria bacterium. GTDB lineage: Bacteria > Pseudomonadota > Alphaproteobacteria > Sphingomonadales > Kordiimonadaceae > Kordiimonas. The sequence goes on from JAJFIU010000113.1 coordinate 8,145, forward strand.
TCATCAGCGCGGTGATTGCGCCGCAAAGTGCGCGGCCCTCATCGCTATCATAGGCAAGACCGTTGCTCATTAACAGTCCACCAATGTTGGCGTAGCCGATGCCCAGTGTGCGTAATTCGTATGAAAGCGTGGCAATTTCCTTGGTCGGAAACTGTGCCATCAAAACCGATATTTCCAGAACCATTGTCCACAAGCGAACGCCGTGCTTGAAATTTTCAACCGCGAATGTGCCGTCTTCGTTGCGGAAGGTCATCAGGTTTAGCGATGCCAGATTGCATGCCGTATCATCGAGGAACATATATTCTGAACAGGGGTTGGATGCCCTGATGTCGCCGGATGCGGGGCAGGTGTGCCAATCGTTGATTGTGGTATGAAACTGGATACCCGGGTCAGCGCAGGCCCATGCAGCTTGGCCCACATCGCGCCAAAGGTCTTTTGCTTTGATCTCGCGAATAACAGATCCATCAGTGCGACGCTTTAACGACCAGTCTCCCTCGCCTTTAATGGCGCGCATGAAGTCGTCTGTAACCCGGATCGAATTGTTGGAATTCTGACCAGAAACGGTCAGATACGCATCTGAATCCCAGTCAGTATTATAGGTTTTGAAATCAATGGTGGCATAGCCCTGCTTGGCAAATTGGATCACCCGCTGGACGTAATTTTCGGAAATCATCACTTTTCTTGCCGCAATGATTTGTTTTTTCAACTCTTTGTTGGCTTTGGGCTCAAAGGCGGCGTCGCCCAGCTCTGCTTTAGCGTCATGGCAAGCCTTCATGATCCGGTTCAAATGGATTTCATTGAGCTTGGAACCTGAAACCAGTGCAGAAACTTTCTGTTCCTCAATAACTTTCCAGTTAATAAATTCTTCGATATCCGGGTGATCAATATCAACCACAACCATTTTTGCGGCACGGCGGGTTGTGCCGCCGGATTTGATGGC
>JAJFIU010000114.1 GCA_021774695.1 Alphaproteobacteria bacterium
CGGAACCCGGAATTACTCAAGTCCCAATAGCTGACACTCTACCGATCGTAAAATCGGCGAAGTGCCTTGGAAATATAGATAGCGATCTTACCAGACCACCGTCCACATCTCCCTTCCATATCAACTATGTCAAAGAGCAAAAAACACCCAAACCGGTAAACCAGCTTTCGCTTTCTTTATCAATTCAGGCTGTGTCGGACCGGACATTTCGTCAGCGTGCGACAAGGTCGGACTGTATATTATGGGTTACCCCAAAATGTCAAGGCAGCAAAACCACCTTTTCAGCCCTAACCAACCACTTGGCATTCCTTTCGGTAACTGCGGTGCCGAGGCACCCGCTACCGGAAGATCAGCGTCCGGGTTGGTGAGGCGGTTTCTAGTGACCTCCCGGAACAAAGGCAAGATGTTTTTTCGCTTTTATTTCGTTTTTCTGACATACAATCCTGAGGGCCGCTGTTTCCCTAGCTTTCACAGCAAAAACTTGTCAAAAATAATAGCCTAGGGTAAAGAGATTCCAAGCGCTGTGTTGCTGTATATATATAATGCAAACAAAAGACGGCGGAAAAGAGTGAATCGAAGCGCGCAAGAACTTTTGTGGAACGTTTGTTAAAAGTAAGTCACATATGTTGAAACAGAACCTATCTCGATATTTTTCTGCTGCTGCAGCCTATTTCAGCCGCGGCCGTGAGAAAATGGCCATCAAGGCCGCAATGAAGGCAAGCGAGTCGCCGACCGGGTTTCTCGTTATCGCTGGAATTGGACTTCTGTTGGTTCTTGCTATCAATGTGGCTGGCACATCATCGGGCGAAGACCGCAATCCGGCGGCAAAATCCGCTACACCCTCATTCCAAACAGAGGCTGGCGCTTCCGGATCTCAAACGCTCGAAATTGCTTCGAAAAAGCAAGACAGTTTGGCCGCAATGCAGATGGCGGCCGAGCCCAAAGTTGAGACAATAAAACTGAAAAGAGGTGAAACTCTTATCAAGCTTTTGAAGCGTGTGGGAATTACAAACCAAAACGCTCATGCTCTCGTCAACCAATTGGACAAAGTTACCAACCTGCGGAAATTGCAGCGGGGCCAGGAAATTCGCCTAGCAAGAAGCGCAGAAAACTCAGATGAAATTCTTGATCTACGGCTACGAGATAAATTCGACGAAGAAGCAGTCGTTGAATTCAAGGGCGCTACCTACAAAGCAACCCGCACAAAAATAGATACCATTGAGCTAACCCATCTTATTGAAGGCACCATTACAGATAATCTTTATCTATCCGCCCGTCGCGCCGGTATGCCGGACAGCGTTATTATCGAGTTGATACGTATGATGAGCTTCAATGTGGATTTTGAGCGCGAAATCCGTCAGGGCGATCAGTTTCAGGTCTATTTCGAGCGCCGTTATGCGCCGTCTTTCAATGACACCGAAAATGGCCGTATTCTCCATGTAAATTTAGCACTTAAAAAACAGCCCGTTAATGCCACTTGGTATGAAGACGATGCCGGAAACAGCGGGTATTTTGACGACAAAGGCGCGAGCACCAGGCGAGCACTGATGAAAACGCCGCTAGACATTGCCGTCGTCACCTCAACTTATGGCAGACGAAAGCACCCGGTTCTAGGTTACACGCGCATGCATAAAGGGGTCGATTTCCGGGCACGGACCGGCACACCTATCATGGCGGCAGGCGACGGCGTAATTGAAATGTCCGCACGCAATGGCAGTTACGGCAATTATATCCGAATTCGCCACAATGATACCTATAAGACCGCGTACGGCCACTTAAGTCGCTATGGCAAGGGCATAAAGCGAGGCAAACGGGTAAAGCAAGGCCAGATAATCGGATATGCTGGCGCAACGGGCCGGGTTACCGCTGCACACCTTCATTATGAAGTGCTTGTTGGCGGCCAGCAATCAAACCCCATGACACTCAAGCTGCCGACTGGCCGCGTGCTAGGCAAAGGCGATCTACCGAGTTTCAATGAAAGACGTACTAATATAGTCGCCGACATGGCGCGTATACGCGTTCAGGACCAATTGGTTGCCGCGTCAAGGGTCGCGGCGACGGCTGGCCAATAGTATCGCAGATGCCTCGGTTCTTTTTCAGCAAGCGGCCCGAACCACACTACCATTGGTTTGGTGTTGAGATAAATTTCGAAACATAAAATCATTGTACTTGAAAATAAAATCGGGCGCGCACAGTATGGCCAGCGAATTCGTAAGTTCTCAGTGAGTGATAATGGATAAAGTCATGAAAAAGTCGTTGATTTCAAAAGTTGCTATTTGTGGAGCCATATTGGCGGCAACTGCAGTAACGTCGAATGCAGCTCAAGCACAAGATGGAGATCAGATCAAAGACCTTTTGGCTTGTGATAAAATCAAAAACTCGAGCGATAAGCTGGAGTGTTTCAACGCCGTTATCGCCATATTGAAACAGCAGGAAACCAGCAAAGAGCAAAACAGCGGGACGACGGATAGTGACCGGATGCGTCGCCGATCAAGCGACGCTACTTCGCCGCGAGGATCAGACTTCGGGTTAACTGACGCGCAGCTTCGCCAACGGGCAGAAAGACAGTCCCCAAAAGGTTCGAGAACGCCGTCAGAGCAAACATTAACCTTCACCCACAAGTGGCGTGATGCAGCCGGAAAATTCTATTTTCTCATGACGAATGGGCAAATTTGGAAGGAACTGGGGGGCTCGCACCTTAAAGTACCCAAACGTGCAAAAAAGATCCGGATCAAGAAAAATATGATGGGCGGTTATGCAGCCTACATTGAGGGCATGAACGGTCGCCGCGGCAAAGTAAAACGTGTAAAATAGCCTCCAAAGCTTAGCCAACGCCCCAAGTATTGCCGTGTAGTGTTCCTGAGCAAAGCAAAACTAACCACCGAAAAGTTCAAAAAAATGACCGGCGCCAATTGACCTAATTAACTTGCTAACAGGGCCAAAAGTGGCCTGGCCGCGCCGCCTTTTTCAAGCTGCGAAGTCCCTCTTTCGACAGCCAAAGCTGCGTGAAATTGTTGCTCCGGCATTCCATTTTTTTGGTCAAAACCCGGCTAATTTGCTGCTTTTAAACCAGAATGATTGTGGCTGAATCGCAACAGTGCACTCACAGTCTTAAAGTTTTGTGACGGTTTTGTCCCATCTCGCCTTTACTTATCGGCCAAGTTTTCATTTTCTACGGTGGGCTCAGTGGGCTGTTCGCGGCTTTTTTGCGAATGAAGTTCAACTGAGACTTTCTTTGACAAACATTGGGTAGTTTCTCGAAACATCCTTGGGAGGAGTTTTAATATGGCTCATACAGATGAGTTTAAGCGCAAGCTCAGGCTGGGTACAGCTTGTACGTTATTAAGCGCTATGGGCGTTGCTGGCATTAGCCCGGTATATGCACAAGACGCTGACACTGACGACGAAAATTTTGAAGTAGAAGAAGTTGTCGTAACCGGTTCACGGATTAAGCGGACAGGATTTGACACTACTAACCCTGCTACAGTGGTTGATAGTGAGTTCCTCGAACTTCGTGGATTTAACAACGTCGCACAAGCACTGAACGAATTACCATCATTTGGTATTCCTGGTGCTTCTAACAACGGTGGCCAAAGCAGCCAAAACGTTGGTCAGAACTTCGTGAACGCATTCGGCCTCGGCTCGCAGCGTACACTAACGTTGATCAATGGCCGTCGTACTGTGTCTCAAAGTTCGGTATCTGTTACCGGCGTTGGCGGCGCGGGTGCGGGCCTTCAGGTTGACTTGAACGTTATCCCTACCTCGCTGATCGACCGTGTTGAAACCATCTATACTGGTGGTGCACCAATTTACGGTTCTGACGCTATCGCAGGTACTGTTAACGTAATCCTGAAAGACGATTTCGAAGGCTTCGAGCTTGACGCAGAATACGGTATTTCTGGTGAAGGCGACGCTGAAAACTATCGTTTCCGTTCACTGGTTGGCGGCAACTTCGCTGACGGTCGTGGCAACGTTGTGGTTTCCATGGAATATGCCAAGCAAGATGGTCTGCTAACTGCAGAGCGTCCATTCTTTGGTAATGGTTCTGGTTTCCGTGGCCCGCTTCCTGGTTCAACAGCAACCACTGCACGTGTCTTCACTGAAGATGCTCTCGGCGTTTTCCAGGTTCTTGAGCCTGGTACACCGCTTGCTGCTGGTTCTACGTTCCACCGCGCTGGCACATCCAACAATGGACTATTGTTCAGTGGCGGTCGTGACGCAGACGGTAACGGTATCGGCGTTCCGCTGACATTCGGCTTGAATGGTGGCCTGGTTGATCTGGCGGTTGCTAACATTGGCACACCAACAGACAGCATCTTCTTTACTACCGGTGCTGATCCGATCAACAACCCGTATGTTCTTGCGACAAACGAGGCTAACTCGCTTGTATCTCCGCTAGAGCGCTACACGTTCACGCAGCTGTCGCACTTTGACCTGACAGACAACATCCGTTGGTTCTCTGAAGCAGCTTACTCTCGTACAGAGTCTGTTGATGAGTTGAGCCAGCCTTCTTGGTCAACAACATTCTTCGGCCCTGGTGTACAAGGCTTGTTGCAACTTAATATTCGCGACAACCCGTATATCACTGACGATATCCGCGACATACTTGTGTTGAACGATACGTACGATCCTGACAACCCAGATGATCAATTCCTGAACATTACTCGTTCTAACACGGACATTCTATCAGGCCCTGGTACTGAAAATCGTCGTTCGCAGGACAGCTTCCGCTTCGTAACCGGTTTCGAAGGTGACTTCGAAGCACTGGGCCGCGATTGGAGCTGGGACTTCACATACAGCTACGGTGAATCAAACGCTCAAACTAGCAGTTCAGGGCTTAACGGTAACCGTTATGCACTTGCTCTTGATGCGATTGCTGACCCTGAAACAGGTCGCCCGGTTTGTCGTGTGTCTGTTGAAGGTGCTGATCTTCAACCTGGCGGCGTTCGCAACCAGGCAGCAAGCACAGATGTCGACGAATGTTTGCCGATTAACATCATCGGTTACGACCAGTTTGGTGACGACGTTCGGGCATACCTTCTTCAGAACACCTTTGCATCTCTCGAGCTGCAACAAAGCGTAATCGAAGCCAGTATCTCGGGTGAAATATTTGACCTGCCTGCTGGTCCTTTCGCGATTGCGGCCGGTGCAACACACCGTCGTGAGCGTGGTCGTTTCGATAACGATGCAGCGAACAAAATCGGTATTGACCCGAATGCTCCTGTTGGTGACGTTGCCGGTGGCTTCGACACTGATGAAGTATATGTCGAGGGTCTGATCCCTGTTGTTCGTAACGGTGAAGGCCTTGGTGAAACCATTGGCAGCTTTATTGAGAGCTTTGAAATCGACGGCGCTGTTCGTCTGGTGGACAACTCTGCTGCCGGTTCGGATTATACTTGGACACTTGGTGGTCGCTTGAACCTGAACCTTCCTGGTCTTGGTGATGCCATCACTCTACGTGGTGCCTATACTGAATCGATCCGGTCTCCTTCAATTGTTGAGCTGTTTGCACCGCAAGTACAAACGTTTAACTTCGCGCAAGATCCTTGCGAGAATCGCTTCATTGACGGTGGTCCAAATCCAACAGTACGTCGCGCCAACTGTGAAGCTCAGTTCGCTGAGTTTGCACCGACTATTGGTACCAACGATGATGGTTCGACGATTACACTGGCTAACTTCACGTCGATCATTACCAACGCTTCACAGCCTGGTCTAACTGGTGGTAACCCTGACCTGACCAACGAACTGGCGACATCTTACACTCTAGGTATGGTGTTTGAACCTGATTTCGTTCCAGGGCTGACTGTTTCTGCGGATTACACCAACATCGAGATAACCGATGTGATCCAAAGCCTGTCAGCAACACAGGTGGCTAATGCTTGCTACGACAGTAACAACTTCCCGAATGAGCCTGCTTGTGGCTCGTTCACTCGTGAAGCAGGTACGTTCCAGTTCACTCGGCCTGTTACTGGTCAAACCAACGCAGCGCTTCGCACCATGGAAGCAATCATCGTCGATGCGAACTACACGTTCGACGTTGCTGATGTGGTGAGTGCTCTGGACGGTACAATGAGCCTGTCGGCTAACTACTTCCTGCTGCTCAGCTCTGACCTGAAGGTTGGTTCTGGCGACTTGGACGTACTTGACCGTGAGATTGGTCAGAACCGTCACCGTTGGCAGGTTAACGCTACCTACCAACTTGATCGCTTGTCTGTCCTGGCACAGTGGCGTCACGTTAGTGGTGGTCGTTACAGCAACGAAGACCCGGATAACTTCCGTGATCTAGAGCGCTTCAAAGACTACAACCAGTACAATGCGACAATTCGTTATCAGATTAACGACACACTCGCTGCGCGCGTTGTAGTTAACAACCTCTTCGACAACCTGGGTAACCGGACTCGCCAAGCTGCGACTGGTAACGCCCTGAACGTTGATGACACAGTTGGTCGTCGCTTTATCTTCGGCATCAGCGCTACCTTCTAAGCGTTAACCGAAAAGACTGATTATGAGACGGGGCCTTCGGGCCCCGTTTTTTTGTGCCATCATTCATCTGTATGTCACCGTTCGCGGCCCAACACTTCCCCAACGACAAGCATGGCTGCTTGTGCGCCAATTCTCCCGCAGCGGCTAGGCAGGCGTAATAACCGCGCATCTGATCCGTTCCTCGCCCGGAAAATCATCCCGTGACGGCGGTCAGTTTTCGCCGAAATCCGCTTTATTTTTGCCAAAAACACGCCATTGTCGGTTACTTTGTATGTGGTTGATAGGTCACAGTTGTGCCACTTTTCAACAGGGACAAACGCAAGATTGGCGAAGTTTTGAAGTATAAACGTGAAATATCTGCTTATCTGATAGGCGTTAAAGGTGGCTTTCCGTTGTTTATACAGACACTGCGTCCGGAAGTGCTTTTATAGGGTAATAAACAAAAAGGATTACAACGTGGTTCAGGAACTTAAAAGATTCCGCCGTGCTGCTCTATTGGGTAGTGCGGCAACACTTGCCGCTAGCTTCGCGCTTGGCGCTGGTGCTTATGCACAGGACGCTGACGGTGAAGAAAGCATTGAAGAAGTTGTCGTAACCGGTTCGCGGATTATTCGCCGCGATATCGATGCGCCAAGCCCGGTAACGGTTATCGGTGCTGTAGATATTCGCGATTCAGGTGAAACAGACATTTCAAAACTGCTGCGCGAAATTCCATCGCTCAATGGCTCATTGACCGCAACAGGTTCGGTTAATACCACTGTAGCTGGCACTCTTGTCGATGACGCAGGTGTCGGTCGCTTGAACCTGCGTAATCTCGGCACCAACCGGACACTGGTTCTGGTTAATGGTCGTCGTCACGTTTCAGCGGTTCAGGGTAGTTCAGCTGTTGATACATCAACTATTCCAATCGCACTGATTGAGCGTGTTGAAACAACAACTGGTGGTGGTTCATCCATTTACGGTGCGGACGCTGTGTCCGGTGTAATCAACTTCATCATGAAAGACGATTTTGAAGGCATAGATTACCGCGGACAGTATTCCGTTTCTGACGAAGGCGACGGTGACAATATTTTTGCTGCCATTACCGGTGGTGTAAACTTTGACGATGACCGAGGTAACGCAGTTCTTAGCGTTGAATATACTCGCCAATCACGTGTTAACCGCCGGGACCGCGACGATGCGTTCGGCGCTGGTTTCTTCGACCTGATAGCTAACTCAGCAGAACTTTCCGCCGCTCTCGGTCGCGATGCAAACGCAGACAATGTCTTTGTTCCTGACTTCCGGATCAATTTTTCCAGCTCAGCGGGCATTATTGCCCTGCGCGAAGCGGGCTCGTTCGGTAGTGTATTTGGTGGATTGATCGACGGCGACAATGACTTCGGTGTCATCGCTGGCGTTCCTTCATTGCAGATTTTTGAAGGTGGTGTATTCCGCGCGTTTGACCGCGGCATCGAGTCGAACCCGTTTGAAGCTTCGGGCGGCGACGGCATTCAGGCTGCTAACCCGAACGCGGCTATTGTACCGTTCATCGACCGCATTAATGTTAATGGCTTGTTCCGCTACGAACTAACCGAAGGCATCGAGATGTATTCGGAAATCAAATATGTGCAAACTCGCACGCTTGACGGTGACGGTATCCCATTTAACGATGATATTCCGATCGCTCTTGACAATCCGTTCATTCCCGCCGGACTTCAGGCGCAAATCGATCAGGCTATAGCTGATGGTATTACGCCGCAAATCACCATGAGCCGAGATATTCTCGACTCTGAGGTTATTGGTGGTGCTGACACTGACCGTAATACGCTTCGCCTTGTCGGCGGCCTGCGCGGTGAGTTTGATAATGGCTGGCGCTGGGATGTATCCTACAACTTTGGTCGTACCGAAATTGACACTGTCAATACTAATAGCCGGGTTGAAGACCGTTTCTTCGCTGGTGTTGACGCGGTTGTTGATCCAGCCACCGGCAATATCGTATGCCGGTCTGATCTGGATTCGTCTGCATTGCCTCCGGGATCACCGTTCCCATCAAACCGTCCGGGCTTCCTGACGTTTGATCCGGGTGATGGTCAGTGTATTCCAATCAACTTGTTCGGTACTGACTCGATCACTGCAGAGTCCGGCGCTTTCGCCTTCATCGACACGCTGGAATCAGCAACACTGGAACAGCGTCAGTTCCTGGCAACCCTAGCTGGTGACAGCTCGGGCATGTTCGAACTACCAGCTGGTCCGGTTGATTTCGCCGTTGGTTTTGAATACCGCGACGAAAAAAGTAGCTTCACACCACCTGAACTGGAACGTGCTGGCCTTCTGTGGAATACAGTCGGCGAAGGCCGTTCCATTGTGAATGGCGAATACGACGTAAAGGAAATATTTGGCGAAGTTAGTATCCCGGTTCTTGAAGATGTTGCTTTTGCAGAATCACTCCGCATTGATGCATCCTTCCGCTACACAGATCACAGCACAGCTGGCAGCATCGAGACATACGGTGCCGCATTTAACTGGCAGATCGATCCGAACGTTCGTATCCGTGGTGCTTATAACCGTGCAGTTCGTGCACCGAACATCTTCGAGCTGTTCTCTCCTGCACAGCCCGCGTTTATTGGTGTGACCCAGGATCCATGTGCACCGCAAAATATCGGTGCTGGTACAGCAAACCGTGCAACTAACTGTGCGCAGTTTGTAGACCCTGGCTTTGACCCTGCTAACTTCCTTTCGGCACGGGTTGCGGGTTCGTCAGGTGGTAATCCTAACCTCACTGAGGAAACGGCAGATACCTATACTCTGGGTGTTGTGTTAACGCCTGAGTTTGCACCTGGCCTGACAATCACCGCGGATTATTACAACATTGAGATCGAAGGCGCGATTGATGCGCTCACGGGCGGCGAAGTTGCCAATCTGTGTGTCGACTTGCCAACGATCAACAATCCGTTTTGTGATGCCATCACGCGGGATCCAAACAACGGCAATGCAATCTCAGACTTCACGTCAGGTAACGTAAACCTCGGTGGCTTCTCTACTGAAGGTATCGATGTTGCGATTAACTACAGCTTTGACCTGAGCGAAGTGATGAACGGCGACTATGGTACATTGGACCAAACGATCACGGCCACTCATACGTTAAACAACATTGAGTTCCCTGATCCGCTTGATCCGGCTTTCGCACTTCCTGATGAAGGCCAGTTTGGCGTTCCTGACTGGATCATTAACTATCAAGCTCGCTGGATCTACAATGACTTCAGCCTGACATGGCAAACTCGCTACCAGAGCAGCCAGTTGAACATTGGCATCAACAACGAAGACGTTGCTGGTAACCCTTTGTTTGCTGATCCGCTGAATTCAGGTAGTGCGCTCGTGCATGATGTATCTGCATCGTACCGGGTTAACGATTATGCCAACCTTACGTTTGGTGTGAACAACCTGGGTGACCGTTCGCCGTTTATCGGCTCGCTCACTCGTCCGGTTGATCCAATCGGTCGTACATTCTTCATCCAAATTGGCGGCAACTTCTAAGCCACCAACTTTGAGAGAATAAAAAAAGCCGCGGTTCGCCGCGGCTTTTCTTTTGCTCAGTGTTTGCTAATTGGTTTTAAAACCGGCGCTCAGTGAACGGCAGCCGACTGCATGGTTAAGCCATCGCTGTTCGCATCAAACACAATATTATCGCCCGGCTTGATATCGCCTGCCAGAATCTTCTCGGCCAACATATCTTGCACAGCTTTTTGCATGGTGCGTTTCAGTGGCCGCGCGCCGTACACAGGATCATACCCCGCCGCAGCCAGCCAATCTCTGGCGTCTGGCGTAAGATCAATGTTGATCTTCCTGTCCGCCAGCAACCCACGTAACCGCTCCAGCTGGATATCAACAATATCTGCCATATGCGCGCGAGCCAATCGGTGGAACAGGATCACTTCATCCAACCGGTTGATAAACTCAGGCCTGAAAGCAGACTTCACCGCTTCCATCACGGGCCCACGCACTGTTTCAACGTCTGCACCGTCCGGCAATTCTGCTATCAAATGGGAGCCCAGATTAGAGGTCAAAATGATCAGTGTATTAGTGAAGTCTACGGTTCTGCCCTGCCCGTCCGTCAGCCGGCCATCATCCAACACCTGCAACAACACATTGAACACATCGGGGTGAGCCTTTTCAACCTCGTCAAACAGGATCACCTGATACGGGTGCCTGCGCACTGCCTCAGTCAACACGCCGCCTTCTTCGTATCCCACATACCCTGGAGGCGCACCGATTAGACGAGCCACGGCGTGCTTTTCCATAAACTCGGACATATCGATACGCACCATCGCCGTATCGTCGTTAAACAGGAACGCGGCGAGCGCCTTGGTTAATTCGGTTTTGCCAACGCCGGTTGGCCCCAAGAACAGGAAGCTACCGAGCGGTTGATTGGGGTCTTGCAGCCCTGCTCGAGCTCGGCGTACTGAGTTTGAAACGGCCTCCAGTGCTTCCTGCTGTCCGATCACGCGTTTGCCGAGCGAGCTTTCCATCCGCAATAATTTATCGCGTTCGCCTTCCAGCATTCTGTCAACCGGCACACCGGTCCAACGGGCCACAACCGACGCGATATCCTCATCCGTCACTTCTTCTCTCAGCAGGGTATCTTGGCCCTCGGACGACGGTGCGGCGTTCAAACGCTGTTCCAGGTCCGGGATCACACCGTGCTGCAACTCACCAGCGCGCGCAAAATCACCGGCGCGTTCAGCTTGTTCAAGCTCCATACGCGCACGGTCCAGCTGCTCAATCGCTGTTTTTTCGCCAGCGATACGCCCACGCTCGCTTTGCCAGCGGGCGGTTAACTCAGCCGATGTCTGTTCCAGATCAGCAAGGTCTTTCTCAATGTCCTTCAACCGCGCCTTGGAGCCGTCATCTTTTTCCTTGTTCAAAGCTTCGCGTTCAATCTTCAATTGGATGATACGGCGGTCCAGTTCATCAATTTTTTCTGGCTTCGATTCGGTTTCCATCCGAAGCCGGCTAGCGGCCTCATCCATCAAATCAATGGCTTTGTCCGGTAAAAACCTATCGGTGATATAGCGGTTTGAAAGCGTCGCCGCCGACACAAGCGCACTGTCAGTTATACGCACACCGTGGTGAACCTCATATTTTTCTTTCAAGCCACGCAAAATGGAGATGGTGTCTTCAACCGTTGGCTCCAAAACCATTACTGGCTGGAAGCGTCGCTCTAACGCCGCATCTTTTTCGACATATTTACGGTATTCATTTAGCGTCGTTGCACCAATACAGTGCAACTCACCGCGCGCCAACGCGGGTTTCAGCAGATTGGAAGCATCCATTGCGCCGTCGGTTTTGCCCGCGCCGACAAGCGTGTGCATTTCATCAATAAACAAAATAACATCGCCTTCGCCGTGCGCTACTTCCTGAAGCACGCCTTTCAAGCGTTCCTCAAACTCGCCTCGGTATTTGGCACCGGCGATCAACGCGCCCATATCCAGCGCCATAATGCGTCTGTTTCTAAGACTGTCGGGCACATCTCCGTTGGCAATCCTAAGCGCCAGGCCTTCTGCAATCGCCGTTTTACCCACCCCAGGCTCGCCGATCAGTACGGGATTGTTTTTTGTACGCCGCGAAAGAACCTGCATTGTACGCCTAATTTCTTCGTCCCGGCCAATGACCGGATCAAGCTTACCCTCGCGCGCGCGCGCTGTAAGATCTTGCGCAAACCGGTTCAATGCATCGTAGGCGTCTTCCGAAGATGCGGTATCGGCGGAACGGCCTTTGCGTATTTCATTGATGGCTTTGTTCAAGCCATCAGGGGTAGCACCGGATTTTTTTAATATTTCACCGGCTTTGGACTTAGGCGTCAGCAAATAGGCCAGCAATAGTCGTTCGGCGGTAACGAATTTGTCGCCCGCCTTATCCGAAATTTCCTCAGCTTTAGCGAACACTTGCGCCATTACAGGATCAAGATGCAGTTGGCCTGCACCCGCGCCCTCAACTTTCGGCAACTTGGCAAGCTCGTCTTCCACAGAGACAAGCGCCTCTTCGGGCCGCGCACCTGATGCGCGCAGTAAGTTGGCCGCTAAGCCCTCTTTATCATCCAGTTGAACTTTTAGGAGATGTTCCGGCGTAAAACGCTGATGGTTTTCGCGAACAGCAAGCCCTTGGGCTGACTGAATAAAACCGCGACTGCGGTCAGTGAATTTTTCAATATTCATGTGTTTTAAACCCCATGATTACGGTTTGCCCCAATTGCGGCGACGAACCTCGTTACAACACGGAAACGCCCCAATTGGGCACGCTTCACATATTGAATGTGGGTACGATAATACATATCGCAAGGTGTCCGCACATGAATCTTCAAACCAGTCTATACCACAAGAGTAACCAGGCCCTAGTTTGCACGCAATTTCTTACCAAAACGAAAAAAGCACCCAAAATGGGTGCTTTTTAATAATTGGATTGTGATCTAGCTAGTTAAGTTAAATCGCTGGCTGCCGGATCCAAGGCTGGCGCCGCACCTGCATCTTTAACAGGCGCACTGCTTTTTCTTGGTGCCCTACGTCTGGTAGGCTTGGGCGGCGCATCACTTAAATCAAGCTGGGCGGGGCTGTCTTTGGGCGTTCCTGCATCCGCTTTTTTTCAATGTTCTTTACAGCAAGCTGATTATCATCGGCCTGGTTATCAACAGCGGCCTGAGAGGCAGGCTTAACGTCAGGCTGCACATCTGGCTTGGCAGGCTCGCTATTTGGCGCAACAGTATCGCTCACTGGGCTAGCGGCACCGTTAGGCTGCGATGCATCAGTTTGCGATTCACCGCCAGCTGTGTTTTGCTGACCCCCTTGGGAACGCCCGCGCCGACCACGCCGTGGTTGGCGATCACCCTGTTGGTTATCTTCGCCAGAACCATCACCGTTTTGCCCTTGGTTCCGATTATTATTCTGCTGCTTATTATTTTGCTGCTGGTTGTCGCGGTCGCCCTGGTTTGGCGCATTGCTCCGCGTTTCATTCAAAACCCGGTAATAATGCTCCGCAAACTGAAAATAATATTCAGCCTGCATCCGATCACCAGCCTGCAGGCATTCCCGCGCTTGATTTTTATATTTTTCAACCAACTGCTTCGGGTTGCCCCGAACCTGTTGCTCGTTCCGGTGATTTCCCGGACCTCTATTTGATTTCCCGCCTTGGCGGGATGAAGGTCTACCACGCTGTTGACGCGCGTTCTGAGCCTGTTTCATGCTTTATCAATACCAACGATGAAAAGATGTCAAAATCTGGCAGGTATTCCTGCCAACGTTCCGAGATCGCTAAACGATATTTTTCGGAAATCTATTCGAAACTGCCTCAACCGAGCCATCTGTTTCTGAAAGATAGCCCACCCTAGCGATAAACATATAGGTTTCCAAGCCCGAATTCAGCTTTCTTGTGGTTTTTTACCAATAACCGCTCGGCTGATGCCTGCGAGATCAAGAAAAACTCTGGCGTCTGCATAACTCTCGGCTTCCATGATCGCGCAAACATCCGCGGACTGGCCCGCGCCAACTTCAAAGGCCAAATGGCCATTCTCAGCCAGATAACTAGACGCATGCCGCGAAATATGCCGGTAGCAGTCCAAACCGTCTGCCCCTCCGTCCAGCGCAGATACGGGCTCAAAGTTTCTCACGTCCTTCATTAGACCCCCAATATCGCCTACCGGTATATAAGGCGGGTTGGAAACAATCAGATCAAAAGCCTCACTCTCCTCAAAACCCGCGAACCAATCACTTTGAATAAAACGAGCCCGCGCCTCCAAACCATGTCGGTTTGCATTGCGCTGCGCCACTTTGAGCGCCTCAGCAGACAGATCAACCCCCAAACCGGTAGCGCCGCGGAGTTCCAACAATATACTCAGCAATATACAGCCGGAACCCGAGCCCAGGTCGGCTATCGAAGGGGTGGCTATTTCACGTAAATATTGTAGCCCAATTTCAACCAAAAGCTCAGTGTCCGGCCGCGGAATTAAGGTGTGTTCGTTGACGTAAAAATCCAGGGACCAAAATCCCTGCTCGCCTACAATATACGCCACCGGTTCGCCAGTCAGGCGCCGTTCAATCATTTCCCGGAACGTGGTTAGCTGCTCTGCCGAAACGGTATCACTGAAAAGCGGCAGGCTTATTGGTTCGATCGACAAAACATGCGCAAGCATCAAATCAGCATCGCGGCGGGCCAGCGTATTGTCAGCCGCAGCAAACTTGGCCGTGGCTTCCTGCAAAAGCTTGATTACTGTTAAGTTATAACTGCTATTGCCCTGTTCGCTCAAAAACCGGCTTCCATTGCTGACAGCTTGATGGCCTGGTCCTCCGCAACCAGAGTATCAACGACCTCAATCAAGCCTTCGCCCGCCAGAATTTGATCAAGCTTATGAAGTGTCAGGCCAATACGGTGGTCTGTCACCCGGCCCTGCGGGAAGTTATAGGTGCGAATTCTCTCTGACCGATCACCAGAGCCAACCTGCTCCTTACGGTCGGAAGATCTTTCAGACTGTAATTTCTCGCGCTCCAGATCATACAGCCGCGCCCGAAGGATTTTCATCGCCTTATCGCGGTTTTTATGCTGCGACTTTTCGCTTTGAACAACGATAATGCCAGTCGGAAGATGCGTAATACGAACCGCAGAGTCCGTGGTATTCACATGCTGTCCGCCAGAGCCTGACGCCCGCATGGTGTCGATCCGGATATCTTCTTGCTTGATGTCGATATCCACCTCTTCGGCTTCAGGGAGGACAGCCACTGTCGCCGCACTTGTATGAATGCGCCCACCCGATTCGGTTGTTGGCACCCGCTGTACCCGGTGAACACCAGATTCGAACTTCAATTTGGCAAACACGCCTTT
>JAJFIU010000115.1 GCA_021774695.1 Alphaproteobacteria bacterium
ACTGGTACGGGCCGTTCTTGGGGTGTCTCTATAGGCACAGATCATAAAATAAATGAAAAAAGCTCAATATCCGCTCGACTTAGCTATCGTCAGAGTTTATTTGATAATGGGGTCGTAGTAGATACATTGTCGAGTAGAATAGACGATTTTATTGTTGGCAACCTAAGCTGGACCAAAACTGTGTCAAAATATCTTCGAATTGCATTATCTTACGATCACTCGCAGCGTTTTTCTAATGTTGACGGGCAGAACTTGGAAGAAAATGTTCTTACATTCTACATAAGAGGAACTTATTGACGTCGCATGTATGAGAGTTTTTACAATCTTCAGGGGCGCCCGTTTCAATTAACGCCGGACCCTCGATTTTATTTTAGTTCCAGAACCCATAAAAAGGCGATGGCTTACCTTACCTATGGTTTGAACCAAGGTGAGGGCTTCATTATTGTTACTGGTGATATTGGAACAGGTAAGACCACGTTGGTGCGTCACTTGTTTGATACACTAGACCGCAACGAATTTATTGCAGCGATGATTGTTAGCACCCAGTTGAGTGCAGAGGATTTACTGCGTAGTGTTGTGGCGGCTTTTGGGCTTGATGCGCAGTCGGTTGACAAAGGCCAATTGCTGGCTCGATTGGAGAAACATCTGCGTGAACAGTTTGCCAGAGGTCGGCGCGCTTTGTTAGTTGTTGATGAAGCCCAGAACCTTTCCAATGCGGCGCTGGAAGAAATGCGCATGCTGTCTAATTTCCAAGAAGGCGATAAGGCTCTTGTACAGAGCTTCTTGGTTGGGCAGCCTGAATTTCGCGAACGAATTTTTGTTGCGCCGGAGCTGGAACAGTTACGGCAGCGGGTTATTGCGACACACCACCTGGAGCCAATGGAGCAAGAAGAGCTTGCCGACTATATCCAGCACAGGCTGAGCCTTGTGGGGTGGGACAACGATCCGTGTTTTACTGCGGATGCAGTTGAAGCAATTTATAATCATTCAGCCGGTGTTCCTAGGCGCCTGAACACACTGTGTTCGCGTGTTCTTCTATATGGTTCGTTGGAAGAGATACACACGGTTGATGGCGATGTTGTAGCGTCAGTTATTGCCGATATGACAAGTGATACGCGGCCGGTTGTATCGACCTCATCGGCGCGCTCAATGGCACCGCGACCATCTTCGGCAAACGATTCAACTGTACCTCTTGAGGCGTCAAAAAAAGACAAAGACGGCGCCGAAGTGGATAGTAGGATCGATAAGCTGGAGGATATGATGAAGTCGCAAGACCAGACCTTGCAACAGCTTACGGCATTAATGACACAGCTTGCAGGCGGAGCGGGCAAGGACGAAAAATAGAGCATGTCCAACATTGTTCTAGACGATCTGCAATTAGTGCCTCGCGGCGCCGTTGATCAGAACAGTCAGCCGCTAAATGCGTTTTCCGTTGATGTTGAAGAATGGTTTCAGGTTGGAGCCTTTGAAAAAACTCTCAACCGAGAGGACTGGCCGGACCTGGAAAGTCGGGTGGAGCAGCAAACCAATAAAATTCTCAAAATACTGGATCAACACGGTGTTTCCGCGACTTTTTTTTGTTTAGGTTGGGTAGCTGAGCGTCATCCCGCCTTGTTGCGATCAATCGCCGATGCAGGCCATGAAATTGGCTGCCATGGGATGGATCATTGCCGTATATTTGCATTGTCGGCGCAGGCGTTTGAACAAGATATCAGGCGTGCAAAAGGATTACTCGAAGATACCAGCGGATCCAGCGTTGTTGGCTACCGGGCCCCGAGTTTTTCAATGAACAGTGACACTTGGCCGTATTACAAACTGCTGGAAAAAGCGGGGTATTTGTACTCGTCAAGTGTCGTACCAGCTAAAACCGACCACTATGGGATGAAAGGGTTACCTCGGGTGCCATTTTATCCAATTAACAATTCTAATTTTGTTGAAGTGCCAATGACTGTTGCGCAGGTTGGCGGCACAACACTTCCTGCATCCGGTGGCGGGTACTTTCGGCTTCTTCCCCAGTTTTTGTCGTATTTTCTTATGAACAAAGCCTATGCCCAGACAGGTGTCGGTAATATTTTCTACATGCATCCTTGGGAAATTGATCCCGATCAGCCGTTTGTGCGCGAGGCACCGCTGGTCTCAAAACTACGCCACTATAGTTTTCAGTCACGAATGGCCGGAAAGATTTCGAAACTGCTCACTAGAGGTCGGTTCACTCGAATCGATCATTTACTTGCTGACCAGTTTTCCGTGGAGATTTAGCAAATGAGTGCCCAGGTATCGTTGTTGAATGAGGGTGATTTTGCGGGTTGGGACACTTTTGTTCAATTCCATGAACAGGGTACATTTTGCCATCTTTCTGGCTGGAAGACGGTGATAGAGCAGGGTGCGGGTCAAGTATGCCCCTATATAGTTGCTAAACAGGACGGCGATATTGTTGGCGTGCTACCGCTCACAATAAAAAAGCACATCATCTTTGGCAAGGCTCTGATATCCAACATGTTTTGCGTGTATGGCGGTGCGCTGGGACTTGATGGAGACATTGTCAGCGAACTATACCAATATGCTTGGGATTTTGCCCAAGACAATAATCTCCCAATATTTGAAGTGCGCGGCGAAGTTCCAGATCAAGATGAGAGTGCCAATTGGGTCGCCTCCAGTGGTTCCGCTACTTTTAAGAAAGCATTGGCGTTAAATGATGACGAACAACTATTAGCGATTCCGCGGAAGCAACGCGCAGTTGTTCGCAAGAGCTTGAAAAATGACCTGACGACTAACTGGACAGGCGATCTGGAAATTTTTTATGACCTGTATGCCAGAAGCGTTTTAGCACTAGGTACGCCGGTGTTCCCCAAGAAGATGTTCGCTGCTCTTGCAGGTGTTTTTGGTAGCGATGTTCAAGTTCAGCTCACAATGAAGAGTGACGGAAACCCGGTCGCAAGTTTGATGAGTTTCTATTTTAAGGATACCGTGATGCCCTATTATGCAGGTGGTACTGCGGAAGTTAGGCAGTTGGGTGCACACGACTTTATGTATTATACACTGATGGTGCACGCACGAGGGCGAGGTTGTTCTCGGTTTGATTTCGGCCGCAGCAAAATTGATAGCGGACCCTATAGATTCAAGAAAAACTGGGGATTTGAGCCTTTGCCATTACACTATCACTCCCGTTTGGCGGCTGGCGCAGCGCAACCTAATTTATCGCAGCAGACAGGTCCTTATTCCACACTGAGTAAAGTTTGGAAAAAGCTGCCACTGGGGATTTCCAAAATTTTGGGGCCGCCGTTAGCGCGCCATTTGGGCTGACTGCCATGGCACGTATCCTTTTTCTTGCGCACCGAATTCCATACCCGCCCAACAAGGGCGATAAAATCAGGTCGTGGCATTTCCTTCAATATCTAATGGAACGACACGAGGTTCATCTTGGTTTTTTCGTCGACGATAAAAACGACTTAAAACATGTGGATTTTCTCAGGGCAAATTGCGCCAGCCTTGAATATAGTTATGCGTCGCCCCTGAGGCAGAAAATATCTTCCCTGAGGGGATTATTAACCGGAACTTCATTAACAGAAAATGCCTATCCCTATGGCTCTATGCGTAAATTCACCACCCAATTGGTTCAAGACCAACGGATAGATGTTGTGTTTCTCTATTCGGCAGCAACGCACACTTTTTTGCCAAAAAACATGTGTAGCATTCCGGTTGTTACGGATTTTGTTGATGTTGATTCAGCGAAATGGGAAGCCTACGCCGAAAGCAATAACTGGCCCCTGAGTGCCATTTATCGCCGGGAAGCAGCTAAATTAGCTTCGTTTGAGGGCTTTGTAGCTGACAGGAGCGCGGCAAGCATTCTGGTAAGTAGTGATGAAGCAGCGCTAATGAGGAAAAGGTTGGTGGCTCAGTTGGACGCCAGCGTTCGCTTGACCGGCCAGACCGCAGAGCCAATCCAACCGGTCGGTATCACCAACGGCGTTGATTCAGGTGTATTTTCGCCGAGTAAATACTCAGCCGCACCAAAAAATAGACGATTAATATTCACCGGAGCCATGGACTATGCACCAAATATTGAGGCGGTAGTATGGTTTGTCGATCAAGTGTTTCCCCGATTAAAACAGGATTATCCTGACATGGAATTCATTATTGCTGGCAGGCCCGTGGCTCCAGCAGTCCAAAAACTGGACCTGTGCGCAGGTATTAAGGTAATTGGAGCGGTAGACGATATGGCAGAAACTATTGCAGGTGCTGCGATGGTGGTTGCACCCATGTTGACCGCGCGCGGCATACAGAACAAGGTTCTAGAGGGCATGGCTATGGCGAAACCGGTTATTGCAACCTCAGCCGCCAACGAAGGCATCAACGCGCCTGATCGTGATGCTCTTTGGATTGCAGACAGCGCGGATGCCTTCGTTGATGCCGTAAAAGCATTGATGGACCCTAGTACAGCAGCCAAAATGGGACAGTCGGCAAGACTGTTTGTTATAAATAATTTCAATTGGGAAAATAGTTGCGAAGCTTTGGAAACGCTCTTGGGCAAAGTAATAAGATCTGACGGCGAGACAAATGGTGGACCCGTGAATGACCTATAGGCGACATATCCAGCTGTTTTGTATTGCATTTTTGGTCTTGCTTGTATCCTGGCGTTCCACAGTGCTGCACATGGCCGATATCGTCTGGACAGTTGATGTATTTTCGCATGGACTTCTTGTACCAATTGTCAGCGCGGCCCTCATCTGGTCACGTCGAAAGATACTTGCGAATATTACTCCGGTTTTTTCGGCTTTAGGCATGCTGATAGTACTAGCTTCCTGTTTTCTGTGGTTGCTGGGTGAATTTATTGACATTGCGCTGTTTGCTCATGCCGCCTTGATTGCTGCAGCTAATGGATTGGCCATGGCGATACTAGGGTGGCGGTTTTACAATGCAATTCTATTTCCCATGCTGTTTCTGTTTCTAACGGTACCGTTTGGATATGAACTGATTGCACCGCTGCAAACCATGACCGCCAACCTTGTAATAGGTGTGCTTGACCTAATCGGCGCCAAGTATGAAGCCACGGGAGTGCTGATTACGCTATCCAGTGGCATATACGAGGTTGCCGAGGCCTGTGCCGGTGTCAAATTCTTATTCACCAGCTTCGTAACCGGTGTGTTATTGGCCCATCTGGTGTTTGAAAGTTGGAAACGCCGCGTCTTCATTCTTATCATAAGTATTCTACTGCCCATCGCTGCCAATGCGCTGCGTGTGCTTGGTATTTTAGCTATTGCCGAAATGAGCGACCAGACTTTTGCTAAAGATGTGGATCATGTGGTTTATGGCTGGGTTTTCTTGTCGATTGTTTTGTTTGCGCTGATCGCGTTTGCTTACAGAATATCTGACAAACCTGCCGTCGTTGACCCCACAGGTGTTATAGAACATACCCAAGGGAGCAGTTATCAAGGTTTATCGAGTGGTATCGCTGCACTATTGTTACCGGTCCTTGCCGCGCTTATTGCTCCATCACCAAGTGCCCCGGCGTACACAGAAGCTGAAGTGGAAACCGGATCCCTAATTGATAAGGCCCCACCGGGTTACAGAATTCTCAACAACGCTAACTCAATTTCAAGTCCGTTGTTTCGAGACGCATCTGTTCGACGAGCGACAATTCTGCGCCGAAACGATACCGTATTTTTGGCCAGTTACGCGCGCGTTGATGCTTTAAGCGGGGGCAGGCGACTATTTCAGCCTGGAAACAGTCTAGCAGGTTCGCGCTGGGTGGAAATGCGAGGAATAGAAGACGGGCGAACTGACAAGTGCACTGGTACTTTCAATGAGTTTGTACTACGCAACGGCGAGAGCCGCATGTTGATTTGGGCATTTTATTTTGTGAATGGTGATGCGGTTACATCGGGACTAGGGGAGAAGGCCAAGACTGCTATTGCGCGTGTACTGCGCGAGCCTTCTGTCGGTGAAATATTTGTCCTTAGCACTTTGGTAAATGCTGATGCAGAAGATGAACGCGCAATATTTTCCAATTTTTTATCGACATTTTCCTCGGATGGGCTTTTATTGTCCCCTGGGGGCTCCAATCTAAGGGACAGCAATATATGTGCGGGATAACCGGCTGGATGACGCGCGACGGTAGCCCCGTTGAAGAGCGGCTATTAAGGCATATAACGGACCAGATAAATCACCGCGGGCCAGACGGTGAGGGGTATTTCTTTGGCGGTGATGTTGCACTTGGCCATAAGCGGCTTTCGATCATTGATATTGCTGGCGGACACCAGCCCATGTACAGCCTGGGTAAGGAAGTTGTGCTTTCTTACAACGGCGAAATATATAATTTTCAATCACTTAGACGAGAACTTGAGGGCTTGGGCCATCGGTTTGTTTCCCAATCAGATACCGAAGTCCTGCTAAATAGTTACATGCAATGGGGTGAGGCCTGCGTCGAACGGCTAAGAGGCATGTTTGCTTTTGCCGTATGGGACGGCCCCAAGCAAAAGCTTTTTCTTGCTCGTGATCGACTGGGCATAAAACCCCTCTACTACAGCTTCTTACCAAACGGCGATTTTATCTTTGGCTCTGAGATGAAAGCGTTGCTCGCCCACCCTAAACTGCCTCGAAAACTACGTATTGACGCGCTTGAGGACTATTTGATGTTGGGATATGTGCCCGACCCCAAGTCCATTATCGAGGGCGTGATGAAGCTTGAACCCGGGAATAGTTTAACTCTTGAAAAAGGGTCGGACCAAGCGCGCATCAGCTGTTATTGGCAACCGGAATTTGGCAGAACCGGCCTGTCTATGTCGCGATCGGAAGATTTGGTGGCACATTTGGAAGATGCCGTGAAAATGAGAATGATCGCCGATGTACCACTTGGCGCATTCCTATCTGGCGGTGTCGATTCTAGCGCTGTCGTTGGGCTTATGGCAAAGTTAGGTAGCGAGCCGGTTCAAACATGTGCAATCGGCTCGGAAGATCCAAATTACGACGAAAGTGGCTATGCGCAGATTGTAGCAGACCTTTTTGACACCAGTCATCGTTGGCGCTTGGTTTCAGCAACAGATCGCTCTTTGATGGATAAAATGGCAGGCATATACGACGAACCATT
The DNA here is from genome assembly GCA_021774695.1 of Alphaproteobacteria bacterium. Lineage (GTDB taxonomy): Bacteria > Pseudomonadota > Alphaproteobacteria > Sphingomonadales > Kordiimonadaceae > Kordiimonas. The sequence continues at coordinate 7,088 of JAJFIU010000115.1, forward strand.
CGCAGACCCATCAGCATTGCCAACGTACCGCGTATGTGGCTTAGCCAGAGAGAAGGTCAAGGTTGCTTTATCAGGTGACGGTGGCGACGAGCTTTTTGCTGGTTATAGACGGCATCGTTTTCACATGGCGGAAGAATCGCTCAGGGGTACCTTACCCATGTTTATGCGGCGGGCATTATTCGGGCCGTTAGCTAGGTTATATCCAAAATTAGACCGTGCGCCGCAGTTTCTGAGGGCAAAGTCTACATTCGAAGCGTTGTCTCGAACGTCAGCGCAGGCTTACTGTCAAAGCGTTAGCCGCACGCCAGACAGGGACCGAAAACGCTGGCACTCCAAACGAATGAGGAAGCTGCTGGCCGGATACCATCCTCATGAACGTTTTAGCGAACTTGCTGATGAAGTAAAGGGTGCCGATCCTCTATCAGTGATTCAGTATATCGATATGAAAACCTATTTGAGCGGTGATATTCTAACCAAAGTTGACCGCGCCAGTATGGCCCACAGTCTTGAGGTGCGTGTACCCATACTTGATCATAAGTTTGTGGAGTGGGGTTTGCGGGTACCGCCGCAAGAACGCATCGTTGACGGCGAAGGAAAAGCAGTTTTTAAAGCGGCTCTACGAGGATTTTTGCCAGATAATATCCTCTATAGGGCCAAAAAGGGCTTTGATGTGCCCACAGTTAGCTGGCTGCGCAATGAGCTTGCCGACGAAACTATGTCTTTGGGCGAAAGCGAGTTGTTTGCCGATAGCGGGCTCTTCAACATGCACGGTATTCAACAGATGGCGGAAGAGCATGTGTCGGGGTCACGAGATCATCACACAAGCTTATGGGCGTTGATAATGTTGGAGCGTAGTCTGAAAAACCTGAATTTGGAAATGCCAACCAACTAATCCGGTGACGCAGGAATTACAGTTTGTTGTCCAACGAGTAACCTGCTGACCGAACCGTACGTATATAATCCTGGCCGCTAATATTCATTGCCTTGCGTAAGCGTCGGATGTGAACGTCAACGGTTCTGGCCTCAACATAAACGTTGTTGCCCCAAACAGCATCCAAAATTTGCTCCCGAGAAAATACTCTTCCAGGGTTTTCCATGAAATACCGAAGTAGTCGATATTCGGTTGGCCCAAGCTGAACCAAGTCGCCCGCTCGGGTAACCCGGTGAGATACATTGTCCAAACGAATATCTTTAAAGGTCAATTCTTCGCCAGCAAGTGCAGGGCGAACACGCCTGAGCACCGCTTGAATTCGGGCAATTAACTCTTTTGGAGAAAAGGGCTTAACAACATAGTCGTCAGCGCCCATTTCGAGCCCGCGTATGCGGTCAGGCTCGTCAGCTCGGGCGGTTAACATAATGATAGGGACATTCGCTGTAGCGGCTTTGCGGCGTAATTGACGGCAAATCTCAAGGCCGGAGAGATTTGGCAGCATCCAATCCAACAAAATGACATCAGGAGTGTCTTGCACAGCTAGGTACAGGCCTTCTTCCCCGTCCGCCACTGTATTAATATCAAAGTTGGCTCGTTCCAAATTATATCGAACAAGCTCTGTGATATTCAGGTCGTCTTCAATCAGAAGTACTTTGGTTTTCAATTAAGGTTCCTCTTTCGCCGCCAATTCCGGAAAGCTAAACGTTGATGTTAACGCCAGCTATACTGGCCAATTATTACAGTTTAATTGCAGGATGTGGACGGTTTTTCCTTTTGATTACAGCAGGAAAGTATTTGTTATTCTGAATTAAAATTCTTTGAGGCTTTTAACATGAAACTGAACGTTGTGCCTTTACCAACCTGGCTTTCAACATTGAGCAAACTGTCATGACGTAACAAAATATGTTTAACAATCGCTAGGCCAAGTCCAGTGCCACCCATTTTTCGCGAACGTGCATCATCGATCCTGTAGAACCTTTCCGTTAAGCGTGCCAAGTGTTCCTTTAGAATACCAGGCCCTTCATCACGGATGGAAATATTTATTTTGTCGTGGCCTTTAGATTTCGACGCACAAATAAATACAGTTGTTCCGGGGTCAGCATATTTTGCGGCATTTACTGATAAATTGATCAAAACCTGCGTCAGTTGGTCTGGATCGGCAATAACTCTTTTTGCATCCGCTGCTATATTGGTATCAAAGGTGATATCTCGCTCTTTTCCCACGACCGCGGCTGTTGCCGCAATGCTGGTGATCATGGTGGCCAGATTGACTTCACTTTCGGGGGGCTCGTGTCGAGACATTTCAATCTTTGACAGTGACAGTAGATCGTCAATTAACCGAACCATTCGCTCAGTTTCAGTCTGCATAATTCCAAGAAAACGCTCCTGCGCCGGCAAATCGTCTTTTGCTGGCCCTTGCAACGTTTCAATGAAGCCAATTATCGAGGACAGAGGTGTTCGCAGCTCATGGCTGGCGTTTGCGACAAAGTCGACGCGCATTTGCTCTGTCTGAAGCATACTGGTGACTTCATAGAAAAAAGCCATAGCTTGGGTGGGGACGTCATTCGACCCGGTGCCGGACACACGCGAAATGGTGACATCGAAACTGCGCTTTTGGCTATTAGTAAATCGAATCACGCCAGCGAATTTTTTGCTGTCGATAAATATTTTCCGAATGGCTTCAACAAGTTGGGCCTGGCGTAGATAAAATGAAACGTCGTTGCCAACTACGTCTTCGCCCAACAGTTCTTCGGCTGCATGGTTGGCGAAGGATATCCGGTGATCTTCGCTCACAATCAATATGGGCAAGGGTACAGCGTGCAGGGTTTTTGCACGAACTGATTTGATGCCGCCGCGTTGACGTCCGGGTCGGGCGAATTGCTTCTGATCCTCAACAAATTCATCGGGGTGTCCCGGTATCGTTGAAGACTTCGATTTAAGCAATAAGAAGCTTGTTACAGTGAATATAACACCGGCAGCCAATACGTTAATCAAACTCAGAGACCAAAACAAAGCTAACAGCACAAACAGAACTGTAATTATAAATCGTGGAGTAAAAAAATCCTGAAGTCTCATGGTTGATTGTTCGGACTTAGACATATTTGAAAGGGTTCTCTGTTATGAGGCTAAATGGAAGCTCACCGAAGCTGTTCGCAGTTAAAAGCAGGAATATTACATTTGTATGACACTCTTTTCTCGACATATAGCAAATTTTGTTAGGCAATTTATAACTTCATGACGTAATAATGGTTGTTGGTTGGGGTCTGGTCTGCAAAAATGCAGGCAAATTATAGTCTGTGACGTTTGACATTGGATTTATTGTGACTGAAAAACCAATATTACCCGATACCACTGAAAGTGAAGACCGCACTCCAGAAGAGAGTAGGATCGCTGAACGACGCCAACTATTAATGCTTGGCGCGGCCGGGCTTCCTATGATGCTGACGTTGAAAGCATCGGCTAGGGAAGTTTTGGTTTCTCAGTTAAACTGCGTTGTAAACTTTACTTCAAGGCTTCGTATTCTTGTGGACTGCGATGGCAAGGCATGGGTTGGCACTCGAAACATCAAGTATGAAGATGGCAAAGGCTTCAAGGTTGCCGATATTACCAAGTTCAAAGATGAAGCTACTTATTCCTTTCCTGCTGGAGATGTGCCTAACAATTGGCTGCCTGATACTTGCCCGATTGAAGAATGCTCAAACGACGATGATGATGACGACGACTATGATTTTGACCTTGAGAGTGCATCAACCGAGTTAGACGAGCTGATGCGCACGTCATTACCTGCCCAAGCAGACGGTATTATGCTTGCCTCCAAACCAAAGGGTAAGGATGATGATGATGAGGACGACGACTGCGATGAAGATTGGATCGATTCTGGGTATGCCTTCTACGAATTAGGCAAAAACACTACCATTACGCCCGCCGATCATCTCAGTGGTGGCAGTTGGAGCCCCCAAAATAACAACAAAGGTTTGTTTATTACCTTGTCGTTGATTTATGAAAGCCGCCATGGTGAAACTCCTGGCTGGCCCGGAATTTCTTGCATCGTTTCCATCGTAAATTATTTGGGCACCCAAAATTGATGTGAAACATCTTTTGTCGGTAAAGCACTGATATGGTTGCAGCCCCCTCGCTCATGGAAAAAACATGGACATCAGATTCGGGCCAGTTTTTGGCTGTTGAATATGATGATACCTACTTGGTTTATTTTAAACCCTCTGGTGATACGCATTTCCTGAATTTCCTCTCCTTTGGTATTGTCGACGCGGTTTCAAAAACGGCCTTGTCCGGAACCGAGCTTCATGAAAAACTGAAGACCGATTTCTCCCTGACATCTTCTGAGTTGCCGGTTGCGCTTGTGACATCGACTATCGGAGAATTGGACCAAGCCGGTTTAATTTCCAGTGTGGACAACAGTAAATGAACACACTTGCCCGTTTAGGTTCCTACAGTAGGTCAGATTTACGTTCCGCACTGAAGCAAGGCACACTCACCCTTCATTTAGGTCCTTTCACTCATCTCGTTTCTGGTGCCAGCAACGCTTTGCTCGATTTCCTAAGTGACACCTACCGCGACTATCAGGTTGAAATGGCGCCCAGTGACGTTACCGATGTACTTCTTAGCCTCGAAGCCCCGAACTTGCTGCGCCGGTTTGTCAGACGGCAAATAACACCTAACCCTGGTTTTAAAGTTCCTGCGGTGCCGCTGCCAATACACATGGCACCGCTCGCCTACGAGATGGGCCTGAACCTTTCAGTCGCGCTTAAGTGCTGCAGGTTTATCAATGTCCACGCGGGGGTAGTGGCAGACGATAGTGGCGCCATCGTAATGAGTGCAGCGTCCGGCGCGGGTAAAAGCACACTGACAGCCGCCCTTCTTCAACATGGCTACAGGCTGTTCTCGGATGAGTTCGCTTTAATAGGTTTGGATAAACCACTATTGTACCCCTATCCACGACCCATCTCGCTAAAACAGGAAACTATTTCTGTGGTACGGGATATGGTGGGTGATAGCTGGATCAGCGAGACGGTAACCGACACACCCAAAGGTGACATCGCCTATTACCGAGCGCGGGAAAGTGATCTAGCACAAGATAAAACACCAACAGCGGCAAAACTGCTGTTGTTCCCTAAGTTTGAAAAAGGTGCCCGGGCGATGACACACCAGTTAAACCCGGCAGAAGCGATCATGCGGTTGGTTCCCGCATCTACCAATTACTCTTTGTTGGGCGAACCAGCCTTTCATGCCCTCACTGGCTTGCTAAAAAATATCCGGGCGTACGAGATCACATACGGTTCAACCACGGATAGCTTGCGGCTTGTGGAACAGATTACTGGTCAGAAGATGCTGTGATGCATAAGTCAGCCCTAAAACAGATGGCAGGCGTGGAACCTTTACCCCAAAAGGTAATGGACCGAATTACCCTAATTCGCTATGCAGATGCCAATCATATCCTTGGTCAAATGGCGTCGGCGGTAATTCCAGAAAAAGACAGTCGTTTGGAGGACATCTTTAGGAATGCGCGCTTGCGCGCTGAGCATGATCACAGAATGCTACAGTTCGAGATGAACCGGCTTGAGCACGCGCTAGTGGGCACAGGTATTGAGCCCATTATCTTGAAAGGCGGGGCTTATGTTGCGCTCGGCAGGAAAGCGTCCAAGGGTAGACGGGTCAGCGACTTGGATATACTGGTCTCCGAAGATGAATTAGAAGAAGTGGAAGCCAGATTGAAACTGGCGGGATGGGCAGCTGATGAGGCGACGGACAATCCCTATGATCAAGCTTACTACCGCCACCATATGCACGAGCTACCGCCGCTACGGCACCAAAAACGGGGGACTGTTATAGACGTGCATCACCTCCTGTTACCCAAAACCGCGAAAAGCAAGATCGACGTAACAACCATGCGGCAATCGTCAGTATTCCTTGAGGGCAAGCGTTTGAAGGTATTCGACAATGTCGATTTATTCATCCATTCCGCCGTGCATGCTTTTGCTGACGGGGCGATTGACACACCAGCGCGCAGCTTGGTCGAGCTTTTTATGTTATACGAAGAGTTGCCAGAGCGCGATGCGGCGCGATTGCCAGCGCGTGCTAACGAAGTAGGGGCGTCAACACCTGTTTCGATTGCTCTTTGGGCTATCGGTCGATTTTTTGACGTCAAAAATTCAACTGTTCATTCAAAACAGATGATGGGTCTGAAGCGGTATTTGGTTTTACGCTGGGCAATAACTTCCAAAACACACGATGGGCCGCTTGCACCATTGGCCAAGGCTTTTTTGTATGTTCGAAGTCATTATCTTAGAATGCCGCTGCGTTTATTGATTCCGCACCTAGCGCGAAAGGCGGCTTCATGGCGGCCCAATTCACAGAAGCCTATTGAACTGCCAGTTCCTTAATATAGCTATATAGGCACAAAATATTGATGTCTTTCTGCTTGCATCCAAAGCAGTGCATGGTTTATGAGCAAATGAAATTGCGTAAAGCGCCTTGATATTGAAATATCACGAAAGCGTGCAGCGTTCTGTAAAAGGTAAGTGTGATGAGTGAATGGCGTCCAGACAGCTGGAGAAAAATGCCGATAATCCAGGTGCCAACCTACCCGGATGAGGCGGAAGTAAAAGCAGTAGAGCTGGAGCTTTCAAGCTATCCACCGCTGGTTTTTGCTGGTGAGGCCAGAAACTTGAAGTCGCAGCTTGCTGATGTTGCAAACGGCAATGGTTTTTTGCTGCAGGGCGGTGACTGTGCAGAGAGTTTTGCCGAGTTTCACCCCAACAATATCCGTGATACCTTTCGTGTTCTGCTACAAATGGCGGTTGTGCTTACTTTTGCCGCCAGTTGCCCGGTGGTCAAAGTAGGGCGGTTGGCTGGCCAATTCGCCAAACCTCGGTCCAGCGATATTGAGAGCAAAGATGGTGTTGAGCTGCCAAGTTACCGCGGCGATATTATCAACGGGATTGACTTTACAGCTGACGCACGCATACCCGACCCAAAGCGCATGCTGCGCGCCTTCAGTCAGTCTGCTGCCACTCTTAACCTACTGCGGGCATTCGCACAGGGTGGTTATGCCAACCTGATGTCGGTCCACAGATGGAATTTGGATTTCGTGACCCAGAGCGGCGCGGGTGAACGCTACCGTGAACTGGCTGACCGGATCGGTGAAGCACTGTCCTTCATGCAGGCCTGCGGCATCGATCTG
>JAJFIU010000116.1 GCA_021774695.1 Alphaproteobacteria bacterium
CGAACCCACGGCACCCGGTTTTGGAGACCGGTGCTCTACCAACTGAGCTACGCCCCTAAAGCCGGATCGGTCATGTTCATGAGGGGTGCGGTTTAACCGCCAACACACCGTCATGCAAGCACTTTTTTTATCATATGAGAAAATCAGGTAACTGGCACCCGCTGCTAGAGTTTTCCCACAATCTTTTGAGGGCCATTGATAATTCTCTGATCGCTGCCTTTAAGAGGTTTCAGCCGACTATTTTTACTAAAACATACATTCAATTCTGGAGACCACAATCTCCACCGGATAACCACGTCAAAAAAAAGGGCCTGCAAAAGCCAGCCCTTTCTCGATGTGTTTTTAGCGCCACAAGAGCGCAATAGTTTTACCGGTCAAAACGGCCAAGGTTCATCACCTTCATCCAAGCCGCGACAAAGTCTTGGGCGAATTTGTCATTCGAACCATCAAACGCATAAACTTCAGCAACCGCCCGCAGCTCGCTGTTGGAGCCGAAAATCATATCTACCGGTGTTGCTGTCCATTTCAACTCATCTGTAACGCGATCGCGTCCTTCATAAATACCGAGCTGTTCTGAAGACTTCTGCCACCCAGTTGACATATCCAGCAGATTGACAAAAAAGTCGTTACTGAGTGCGCCCGAGCGGCTGGAGAGCACACCATGATCAGCGCCGCCCGTGTTGGCATCAAGCGAACGCATACCACCAACAAGAACCGCCATTTCCGGAACTGTAAGATTCAAACGCACTGCCTTTTCAACCAATGCTTTTGCTGGCGAAGACGTGTTGCCTGCTTCAAAATAGTTACGGAAACCATCAGCTGCCGGGCGCATAACTTCGAATGATGCAATATCTGTCATTTCCTGTGATGCGTCCGTGCGACCAGGCTTGAAAGGAACTTGCACCCGGGTGCCGCCTTCCTGCGCAGCGGCCTCAATAGCAGCTGCGCCACCAAGCACTATCAGGTCAGCGAGAGAGATTTTGCGTGTGCCAGTATTAAAGTCCGCCCGAATTTTCTCAAGCTTGCCAATAACTGCAGCAAGTTCCACAGGACTGTTGGCTGCCCAATCTTTCTGCGGTGCTAAGCGAACCCGTGCTCCGTTGGTGCCACCGCGCATATCAGTGCTACGATAGCTTGAAGCAGAGGCCCATGCAGTGCGGACAAGCTCGGGGACGGTCAAGCCAGACGTCAAAATGCTCTCTTTGAGCTTTGCAACGTCGGCTGCATTCACCAGAGGGTGGTCTACAGCGGGAACCGGATCCTGCCAGCTATATACCTCTTTCGGCACAATCGAGCCAAGGTAACGCGATCGCGGGCCCATATCCCTGTGTGTCAGCTTGAACCAGACGCGGGCAAAAGCAGCTTCAAATTCTTCAGGGTTTTCAAAGAAACGCTTGGAGATTTCGCCGTAGCTCGGGTCAAACCGCAGCGCTAGGTCTGTTGTCAACATAATCGGGGCATGACGCCTGTTCGGATCATGAGCATCAGGCACAAGCTCAGCGGCATAGTCTTCACTTGGTACCCACTGGATTGCTCCTGCTGGGCTCCTGGTTTGCACCCATTCAAAGCCAAACAGATTTTGGAAGAAATTATGCGACCACTCCGCTGGGCTCACGGTCCAAGCGCCTTCCAGGCCGCTGGTGATTGTATCTGCGCCCTTGCCACTGCCGTATGTATTTTTCCAGCCAAGGCCCTGTTCTTCGATAGCAGCAGCTTCAGGTGCAGGACCTACGTTGCCGTCGGGCTTGGCCGCGCCGTGCGCCTTGCCAAATGAATGCCCGCCTGCAATCAACGCAACGGTTTCTTCATCATTCATAGCCATGCGAGCAAAGGTATCGCGGATTTCCTGAGCAGCCAAGAGTGGGTCCGGGTTGCCATTCGGCCCTTCTGGGTTGACGTAAATAAGGCCCATGCGTGCAGCACCAAATGGCCTCTTGAGTGTGCCGTCAGTATCGTGGCGACCTTTTCTGCCTAACCATTCGCCTTCCGGGCCCCAGTTTACTTCTTCCGGTATCCATGCATCTTCGCGGCCAAAGGCAAAACCAGCAATTTTGAAACCCATATCTTCCATAGCAATTGTACCAGCAAGCGCAATCAAATCAGACCAGGAAACAGCGTTGCCGTATTTTTGCTTTAGCGGCCACAAAAGGCGCTGCGCTTTATCAAGATTTGCGTTATCTGGCCAACTGTTGAGCGGTGCAAAACGCTGCATGCCGCCATCGGCGCCACCGCGCCCATCAATCGTGCGATATGTACCTGCGCTGTGCCACGACATACGAATAAAAAACGGGCCATAGTGGCCATAATCAGCAGGCCACCAGTCTTGCGAGGTCGTCATAAGGGTTCTGATATCTTTTTTCAGTGCTTCAACATCCACCTTGCTGAATGCATCGGCATACCTGAACGAACTGGACAGAGGGTTTGAAGTCGCCGCATTTTTTCGAAGTGGACTGAGGTCCAGACGATTTGGCCACCAATAGTCATTTGTTATTTGTTGATCTTTGGCATGAAGGGGAGCTTGCGGCGCGCTAACCACCGTGACGCCGGCCGCCAGAATAGCAAGTGCTGATAAAGTCGATTTAAGCATTGGTTTCACTCCTAAGGTTAAGAGCTTTAACCATAAACCCCAACTACCCTTCCCGTGAAATTGATTAATTTTGTTTCATTAATCGATTTTTTGACTTAAACGCGGCACGCAAGAATTGAGCGCCCCTGGTTTGCTGGATTAGCAGGCTGGACCCCAAGAGGTTTTCGCAAAAAAAGGGCTGGCATCATGCCAACCCTTTCCCATATGAGTTGATCAACAACCTTAGTCGATGGCCATTTTAGCCTTTTCTTTATAGGCAAAAATCGAAAGCCAAGCGATAAATGCGAACACCAAAAGATAGTAGGCAGGCGCTATGGGGTTCCCTGTCTCTCTGATAAGCCACACAGCAATCATCGGTGTGGTGCCCCCGAATAGCCCAACAGCCAGATTGTAAGATACCGCAGTCCCTGTGCAGCGAACCGCCCGCGGCAATTGTTCAACATTCGCAGCGGCAATTGGTCCACTATATATGCCAACGAACACAGCAAGTATCGCCTCGCCAGCAAAAATGGTCATTGGATCAGTAGAATGCATCAGCATAAAGCAGGGCACGGCGCCAAGTACCACGCCGCCCATTCCTATTAGCATCAAGGGTTTGCGCCCGATCCTATCGGAAAGCCAAGCTGAAATTGGTATCACCAGCAAAAGTAAAGCCATCGCGGCGGTATTCAATTCAAAGGCAATATCGCCCGCCAATTTGTCAAATTGCTTCATGTAGGTAACCGAATAAACAAACACCAAATAGAACGCCACGCCGTTACCTGCATTCACACCAATAATACGCCCAAGTGGTCCAAGGTGATCCCGCACAAGGCTTGTAACCGGGGCTGTGCCCTCTTTTGGTGGCTCAATATCCTTTAGCCCACGCCGCAACCATACGCCAAGTACAGCAATACTGCCGCCCATCAAGAACGGAATACGCCAGCCCCAATCAGAAATTTGTTCAGGCGTTAGCAAGTTGGTGAAGATAGCCCCAACACCAGAGCCCAATAATATACCGGCAACAGCGCCCCACGTGCTCCAGCTGGCTAGAAACCCTCTTTTTTCAGCCGGTGCATGCTCAGCCAAAAATACAGATGAACTAGTATATTCACCGCCAACAGATAAGCCCTGCACAACACGCAGCAATACAACAAGGATAGGTGCGGCAACGCCAATATGGTCATGCGATGGCAATAACCCCAACAGCATGGTAGGGATAGCCATCATAAAGATGGAAATCATCATTACGTGCGGCCGCCCAACAACATCACCTAGCCGACCCAGCAGCAAACCGCCAAGCGGTCTCGCCAGAAAACCTGCAGCAAAAGCGCCAAAGGCGGCAATCACTGACACACTTGGATCTGCTGACGGGAAAAATTTCTGACCAATCACAATGGCGAAATAGCCATAGATCGCAAAATCATACCATTCCATCACATTGCCAACGACACCGCTCGCAATGATCTTGCCCTTTGTTTGTGAGGCACCATCCTGCTCGTTCATATCTACGCTCCCCTTGGTAATTCCCACATACAAGGAGCTAGCATAGCAGAACCACAATGTCATGGAAGAATAGCGCGTTGAGCGTTGAGCGAGCGTTAGCATAAAAAAAAGGGCTGGCGCTGGGCCAACCCTTTCAAATCTCTTTTCATGCCCACCTTACCGGCTGAGGCTAATCACACAAGTCGTTATTCGATTACTTTAGCAACTACACCAGCACCAACGGTACGGCCACCTTCGCGGATCGCGAAGCGCAGGCCTTCTTCCATGGCGATAGGAGCAATCAGCTCAACTGTCAGGTTCACATTATCGCCTGGCATAACCATCTC
>JAJFIU010000117.1 GCA_021774695.1 Alphaproteobacteria bacterium
ACAGAGGCAAAATCAGCGCGCTCGGCACCGCGTGCGCCGTACCCCACGTTAACGGTCCAGCCGGGTTTATATTGTTCACCGGCGATGTCGACATCTTTGCCAGCCACCGCAACGCGCGAGGCGAACATCTTGGCCGCAGGGTGCTGAGGTAAAATTTCAATAAGAGCCGTCACATCCGATGGATGAAGCAAACCCGGCGGTGTTATCGCTATGGGGCGATGTGCAGCTGCGTCGCCGATACGGCGCGCCAGCTTTGCACGGGAAATTGACGCCTTTCTGCCGATTTCCACTAAACGGTCGTCCAGAAGGCTGAGTTCAAGCTCGGCTCTCAGAATGTCTTGGCTTGTTTCCCGCCCTGTTGCAAAAATAGCCTGAATAACTTCTATGAGCTCCGCAACAGCCTTTCGGCTTTCGCCCACCTTGGCTTCCGCTTTGGTCCAATAGTATAAGTCGAGCCAGTTGAGGCGTGTATCCAGGATGATTTCCCGCTGACGCAATTCCTGACGGAACCGTTCGCTGGTCGCCTGCGCTTTTCGCTTGGACCTTCGATGCTGGAGCGTGTCCCCTTTCGGGAAAGCCTGACTGACCCCCACCTGAAGCTGGGTCATTGCCTCCTGCGTATAGCTGAAGCTATTGGTCGGCCAGTTTGCAAATGTCATTCTCAGTTTGGGGTCTGGCAGTTGCGAATCTGAAACCGCACGATCATCAAAAGCCGCAGCCTGTTCGCCCGGCTCCATCAGGTAAGGGTCCTCAGACGAAAGCGCCAGTTTAATAGCTTCCTGAAGAGATAGCTCGCCTGAGACGGCTGGCCGTTCCCGCGCTAGATTGAGGGGACTGGATTGTAGAGCACTAACGTTTACTGTAAAAGCAAGTGCCATAATAACGGCTGTTGAGACCGTAGTCAGATTGTACATATTGTTACCTCAAAGATCATAAAGTCTGCGCGCGATTGGCATTTCTGGCCAATTACGCCTTCAGCTTCGGATTAAACCGGGCCTTAAACGATCAAAGAGATACGGGGAGGGGGTGTGCGTAGGTTGGTGTGCCCGGAGGAAGCTGTTTCGTCGATTGGTCTAAATGTCTGTGGGCGTACAGTCCACCCGGCCGTGTAGGTCACATTCAAAGACACGACGGCGCATGCGGCGACATTTGCACAGCAGGAAATGTCACACAGGTTTTCCGGGGAAGTCGGGTCAGCGTCCATATGATCAGATGCCGTCTCGTGGCTGATCATTTTTCCTTGGCCATAGTGTGCCATCAGGTCATGGGACTGTTTCCTCACGCCGTCTTGATAGGTCTCCGGACAGCAATCATGGGTGTCCACAGCGGACGCCATAGGCGCCACCAAAACCACGCCTAAAGCGAGAAGGGTTATTAACCGTGTTACAATGTTTGCAGCGAATCGCATAAGGTAGATAATAACCTTTGATCGGGGTACAGGGTCAATAGAGAAAACAATATTCACGCTGAATTGATTGGTGCCTTGATATGTAAGGGTTGCGTGAGCTGCCACAGGCTTCCTGAAGTGTAACGCACAGCTGACATCAGTTATATTTATAGCCTACCTGATATTTAGGACCCAACAGAACGGCCAGTAGCAACAGATCGTCAATCCGGAAATAATCCCAGTGGTCTATAGCGGGCCAATAACTGCCACAGCAAAGCAATGGATTATTCGGCATCATAGGGCCTCCAGCGGCGGGAATGCCTATAGGGAAATTTGGCCAAAACTTTGTAAGTGTTTTTAAGGTTTTTAATAGAGAGGTCTTGACCTTCCACCGGCTACAACCTTTAGACTGCCTCTAGTTTCAATCAAAATTGAGAGTTTACACAATGGTATCGGCGCATTCACACCAACCGGAAAATAAGGAAAACAACCAACCGGGGGTTATACGAGACCCGGTTTGCGGCATGAATGTCGAGCGGGAAAGTGCCGCCCATACCCATTCACACGACGAGGTTGTCTATTATTTTTGTTCTGAAAGATGTGAAAAAAAGTTTTCGGATGATCCCGCGAAATATCTTGAGCCCTCAGAAATTGCAGAACCAATGCCAGAGGGCACAATATTCACCTGCCCTATGCACCCCGAAATCATACAGGAAGGTCCCGGCAGTTGTCCCATATGCGGCATGGCGCTGGAGCCGATGGGTATTCCCGCCGAAGATGCAGGTCCAAACCCTGAATTGGTTGATTTCAGGCGCCGTTTCTGGATCGGCGCGCTCTTAACCGCCCCACTACTGGTTTTATCGATGGGGCCTTTTGTAGGTTTGGGCTTTATCCGCGATATGATCGGCGAAAAATTGACCTTGTGGATTGAACTCATGCTCGCAACGCCGGTTATTCTATGGGCGGGATGGCCTTTCTTTGTTCGCGGTGTTCAGTCTGTGATCAATAAAAACCTGAATATGTTTACCCTCATCGGAATGGGTGTGGGTGCCGCTTATTTATTCAGCATCGTGGCGATTCTTGTGCCTGATATATTCCCTGACGGGTTCCGCGATGCAGACGGACATGTCGGTGTCTATTTTGAAGCGGGAGCGGTGATTATCGTTCTTGTTCTGCTTGGTCAGTTGATGGAGCTTGGCGCACGCGAGCGCACGGGTTCCGCGATCAGAGCTTTACTGGACCTCGCTGCTAAAACTGCGCGGGTGATCCGCGAAGGTGGCCTGGAAGAAGAAATTCCGCTTGAGGATGTTGTTGTCGGCGACCGCCTGCGCGTGCGACCGGGTGATAAAGTTCCTGTGGACGGCGTAGTCGTTGATGGACGATCTTCTATAGACGAATCCATGATTTCGGGCGAGCCTGTGCCGGTTGAAAAAGTAACCGGCGACGATGTTACCGGCGCAACAATCAACGGCACGGGCAGCATGATCATTGAGGCGCGGCGGGTTGGTGCCGATACCATGCTGAGCCAGATCGTTGAAATGGTCGCCAGCGCCCAGCGAAGCCGGGCACCAATACAAAAACTCGCGGACGCGGTCGCAGGTAAATTTGTCCCGACGGTAATTCTTGTGGCGATCCTGTCATTCGGCGCATGGGCCATATGGGGACCGGCGCCGGCGCTTTCCTACGGTCTTGTGTCCGCCGTTGCCGTCCTGATCATTGCGTGCCCGTGTGCCCTTGGACTGGCGACACCCATGTCCATCATGACAGCCACTGGCCGCGGAGCGCAGGCAGGCGTATTGATAAAAAACGCGGAAGCGCTCGAGAGGTTCGCCAAAGTTGATACGCTCATTGTCGACAAAACTGGCACCTTGACGCTTGGTAAACCGAAACTGGTCGCGGTGTTGCCGGAGCCGGGTCATAGCGAGGCTGAAGTTCTTCGTCTCGCGGCAAGTCTGGAGAGGGGGTCTGAACACCCGCTTGCCGAGGCCATTGTCGCCGGGGCGGAAGAACGCACAATTGACATGGTCCGAACCGACGAATTCGAGGCAATTACAGGTATGGGTGTCAAAGGCGTAGTCGATGGAAAACCGGTGGCGCTCGGCAATGCTAAACTCCTCGCTGAATTTGGCCTGAACAGCGAGCATTTACTGGAAGTAGCCGATAGGCGAAGAGACGAGGGCGAAACAGTGATGTTTGTAATTATTGGCAGCGAAATCGCAGGCCTTGTTTCTGTAGCAGACCCGGTTAAAGAAACAACTGCCGAGGCTCTTAAGGCGCTGCATGCACAAGGATTGCGCATTGTGATGGCAACCGGCGATAATGAGCGCACAGCGCGCTCGGTCGCAGCACGGCTTGGCATCGATGAAATCCGGGCTGATGTACTACCAGAGGACAAAGCTAGAATTATTCGTGATCTGCAGGAAGCAGGACACAAGGTTGCGATGGCCGGCGACGGCGTCAATGATGCGCCTGCCCTTGCGCAGGCTGATGTTGGCATTGCCATGGGGACAGGCGCTGACGTTGCGATTGAAAGTGCCGGGTTCACACTGGTGAAAGGCGACCTGAACGGCATAGTTCGCGCGCGAAAGCTGTCAAATGCCACGATGTTAAATATCAAACAAAACCTGTTCTTTGCGCTGGTTTATAACGCTGCTGGTATTCCCATCGCAGCGGGCATTCTCTATCCATTCCTGGGCATTCTGATCTCGCCAATGCTGGCAGCAGCGGCCATGAGCCTTAGCTCAATCTCGGTAATAAGTAACTCGTTAAGGCTAAGAAAAGTGAAACTCTGACAGGTTGAAATACTCGGGAAAGGGGGCCAAATGACAGTTCAATTGACGATAGGAAAGCTAGCCGCGGCCACTGGTGTAGGCATTGAAACTATTCGTTATTATGAACGCCGCCGCATTCTTCCCAAACCGGGTCGGCTTTCATTCAGGTGCCGGGTTTATGGTCACGAAAGCCGGTTGCAACTCAAGTTCATCAAAAATGCTCAGACACTTGGTTTTACACCGGCATATTGGAAATCATAGGCGCTATAAAAGGCTGACTTGGCGCGCAGAGTTAAGGCGGCGAGTCTCCGACGCTGTATAAATGATTAACAATACTGCATTCGCTCAGTGGCTGTTCGTCAGCAGGGCACCGCTGTGAGAGTATCTTGAGGGCGCCCTGCATTTTTTTAAGTGCCTTGATCTTTTTATTAATCTCTTGAAGTTTTTGGGTTGCCTTCTCATTAACCTGGGCACAGTCGGCGTGCTCGTCGGCGGTAATACCAATCAGTTCACTCACTTCGGCCAATGTGAAACCAAGTGCTTGGGCTTCTTTAATAAACCGGACCCGCCGAATACTATCACTGCCATATACGCGGTAACCGGATTGCAAGCGGTCAGGCGACGGCAGGAAACCACAGCGCTCATAATATCTGATGGTCTCTGTGCTGATGCCTGTCGCTTTGGCAAGTTTCCCAATCGTCATCGGTTTCATGTGTGTCACCTTATCTGGCTTTTCAGTTTCTCTAAAACTTACACCTTATAGTATAGTTTATGGTCAAGAAAATATCGGAAACCACGTGAGCCGCCCTCGGTTACAAGGTCATTTTTCACCCCAATGGATAAGCGTTACCCGCCATTCATGGCCGTCATGCTTCATCACCAGCATCTCGCGGGCCAATTCATCAATTTCCTTGTCTCGATAGGCTCCCTGAGTGCGGGAATGAGTGATCACCCAAGCCAAACCGCCTGCCTGGTTAACCTTGCGGTCCAACGTCGTGCTATTCACATTAGGTAAAAATGCCATGTCCGATTTCATGTGGCCGCCCATATAGTCAGCTCGGCTGGTTTGCGCGTGACCGCCCTCCAAAATCAAAACATCCTCGGCGAGGATTTTCTCAACTGCGGCCTCATTGCCTTCACGCAGCGCCGTATAAAGTGCGTCCGCGACTAGCCCGGGATCACTGCGAACAGCGTCCGGATGGTCATGGCCCTGTTTTTCGACAGCCTCTTTGTTCTCTTTAACGTCACCGTGGTCATGCTCTTCTGCGGCACCATCGTCGTGCTCCTGTTCAACAGCACCGTCCCCGTGATCATGGTCGTGACCGTCACCGGTAACCGCTGGCAATGACTGAACGCCGAGACCGTAGCGATAAACAAGTTCACCGCCCTTGTAGGCCGTAACGAGCAGAACACCGCTTGAGGCAAGCAAAAGCACAACGTCACGCACCGAAAGACTGGCTTTTCGTTGTGTCCAACTCAGCGCACCGGCAACAAGGAATGCTGCGAGCGCACCAAAACCCCAGTTTCTGTGATCGGTCATCGCCGCGTGCGACGGAGCATCATGCCCGACGCTGTAATAGGCCTGAAGACCAGCTGCCACCGTTAGCAAGATGGCGGCAAGACCAATCCACAGAACAAGTCGTCCCGAAACCACGGTTGTTTGATCAGCAGATGTGCGCCCTCGGGCCAATGACCACGTCAGGAGCGCCGTCGCAGTTAGCAGTAGAGCAACTGCGAAATGAACCATGATTGGATGCCAGTTTGGTATAATTTCGATCATTAGATATCCCCCAGTTTTGTATTTTGATTGGTCGAGCCTTCAGGGCTGCGACGAGCTTGATATAACCAGACGGTGCCAAGCGCCGTTTGATGAAGTGGCTTGACGTCTTCGATTGCAAAACCAGCCCCCGACAATAGTGATGGCAGCTTACCTTCACGGTTGGCACTTGTAACCTCCATGCCGTCCAACAGTCTCACCAGCCAGAAGCCGAGATATTGAACTATACCGACAGGTGGTCCCCAATCCGCAATGGTTAATTTGCCATTGTCATTCATAAGAGCCCACAGATTTGCAAGTGCCAAATGTTTTTGGTGGGTTGTTAAATGATGCAAAACCAGGCTGGAAACAACATGATCGAACCGTTTTTCTG
This sequence comes from Alphaproteobacteria bacterium, assembly GCA_021774695.1. Taxonomy (GTDB): domain Bacteria; phylum Pseudomonadota; class Alphaproteobacteria; order Sphingomonadales; family Kordiimonadaceae; genus Kordiimonas. The sequence goes on from JAJFIU010000117.1 coordinate 6,309, forward strand.
ATAATTCTTCAACATCCGCCAAATTAATAAGATTCGCTGAAACCAACGTGACGGTGTTCGCATCTGCAAGTTTTTCCTGAGCTATTTTGAGCGCTTGCGGATCGATATCAACACCCGTGATATCTGCACCCGGAAGTCCTCTTGCCAAAGCACGGGTCAAGCTTCCCGTGCCGCATCCTGCCTCCAGTACGTTGGACGGATTTGTTTTCTTGACGCACGCAACCGTCCTTTTTCGCAACAGCTCTTCACGCATAGATATGTGAATTGCGCCGTCGTATAACTTGGTTGCCCAAGCGAACCCAAGGGCAGGAACATAGTCCTGTTTCGGTGCAGTATTTGTGTTGGCAGTTTCTTTCATTTCGAAAGTTTACACCTTGGACCTAACTACAGAGTCAAATGGAAAATGATTCCGTGCGGCATTAAAGTGATCCTCGGTTACCAGTAAGTTATGCCATTTGTTTTTTTGCCATGCTTTCAAAAGCTATCAAAGATACAGGCAGGAAAGCCTGTAATACCCCGAAATCGCGACACAAATGAATACAAGCGCTCGTTGGGGGGCTTGATATTACATAGCAAGTAGAAAATAGTGTGAGCGTATTTGGTGCGTAGAGCCGAGAAAATTCGTGATTATTATGGTCATTTTGCCGTTTCAGTGGTGCCATACTGGTAACAATTTATCTGGTTACGGAAAAACTCTCTTACTCACTTCGCCTATTTCCTCTATAGAGTTACAAAAGAGTTACAAACGAAACTAAATGGGGATATCCATGTCTGCTATTGTACATCTCGCCATTCCGGCTGGCGATCTTGAAACCACCGTAAAATTTTATACCGATATTTTTGGTTGCACCCTTGGAAACCGCGAAGAGGGGCGCTGGGTTGATGTCAATTTTTGGGGCAATGAGCTGACACTGCATCAGAGCCAGGAGCAACTGCCTGCTGTCCGTCATGATGTTGATATGGGCGCGGTACTTGTTCCTCATTTCGGTGTTCATCTAACGCAGGAAGATTTTGATGCTCTCAAAGAGCGTATCGCCGAAGCGGGGCTTGACTATATCGACAAGCCCTACCGCCGTTTTGCGGGCGATAAATATGAGCAAGAAACCTTCTTTATCGCTGATCCAAATAACAACATCCTCGAGATCAAGACGATGAAGAACCCTGAGGTTCTGTTTCCTGACGTTTGACGACGCTGTGGCTCCGTATCTCTAAATCTTGAGATTAAAAAAAAGAGCAATCCATACTGTGGGTTGCTCTTTTTCTTTTAGCTGTTGAGGCCCCGCGCCGATCAGCGTTGTTCCAGGCCGTCCAGCGCGCGCAGCGCACGCCGGAATAGCTTTTCCGTCGGCGGACTGTGGGCTAGTGAAAGATCGTCAATTAAGACCGTGTTCTGGATGCCAAAACGCTTGAATGCTGAATGGTGACGCCGTATCTCATCGCGGTTGAAGTCCTGCCTACCGGTCAGGAACACATAGCGGTTGCGGGTTTGAACTAGGTGTTTCACCCGGCCAGTGGGTGCCATCCGTGCCCGGTCTGAAACATTAAGGCTGCCGATAATAAATAGTGCCCCTGTGAAGTGGTCACCATAATTCAGGCCCATGTAAACCGCCATTTTGCCGCCGCCTGACAAGCCAGATGCATAAACGCGCGCCGGATCGACGTTGTATATTCGTTTCATATTCTCGAGCGCATGCAGCGCAAGTGGCGCTCGGCGAAGGACCGGATTTTGCCGGTTTCCAGACAAGTTTGCGGCGATATAAATCATATAGCGCTCGTCCAAGACTGGCAGATACTGCGGATGCGGAGCGCCGGTGTCTCGCGCCGGGATATAGATCATCAACCCAATTGGCTTGCTTGGATGGTATGCAGGCGGCACATAAACCTCGTAGGTTTCTTCCGCCAGTGTAACGGTGAAAGCTCGGTATTTATCGATGGTAAGCCCGTCGGCGGCGATGCTTTCATCCAAATCCTTCAAGCCCTTTTCACCGGCAAATCGCTCGATCATCTCACCGTAGGTGCCCAGCAGGGACGGCGTATCAAAGGCGGTTTGGAAACGGCCGGTTTTGGCCTCTGTCTGGATCGGAGGCGAGGTCGCATGCACAAGCGCGCTGCTTGCGACCAAAAAGCCAGCAAATGCGGCGATCCATGAACCAGAAATAGTCATGAAACTAATTTATCACGACATCTCGCTGTGGCGCTGGAAAAATGCACTGTTCACACGATTTTGAAAGTTGGCCGCAGCCAGGTTTTGGCAAAATTAGTGCAGCGACCGCCTACATACGGCCTGCCTAATATCAAAATTCACCCTGTCTAATGTCAAAATTCATCCATGATTGCTAACTAGATGCTGGCTTCCGTCGGCGCTTTCTTTTATCAAGTGTGGGGAAGGTGGGTTATTGGCGCCTTCCGGTGTTAATGGGGGATAGGGTTGACACAGCCGGGCCAACATAAAGACAAACAGGACGATCTTCTGGATGACGGCATGTCACCGGCAAGCGCAGTCGTGGGCGAAGCTGCAGCTGAAGAGGTTCTTGAAGTGCCCCAAACCGACGTTCACCTTAGCCGCGCGTTCATCGAAGAACTGCAAGAGGCACTCAAGGAGAGCAACAGCGAGCGGGTACGCACCCTGCTCGATGAAGTCCATGCGGCCGACGTAGCGGACGTACTTGAAGTGCTGCCGCCCGCCCGGCGGGTAAAACTCATTGGATTGCTCGGCGATCGGCTCCACCCTGATGTTTTAACCGAGGTTGAGGGTGAAGCGCAGGACGATCTGTATGAGCATATGCCCAACGATCAGATCGCCGAGGCCG
>JAJFIU010000118.1 GCA_021774695.1 Alphaproteobacteria bacterium
ATCCAGCATTACCGGCATGCATTGGCGAGGTATAATACCGGCGCAGGCTACATAAAGCTGTAGCTTACCGATCGGAATGCCCATGCCGTTTGCACCCAGATCGCCGAGGCCAAGAATGCGCTGGCCGTCAGTGATTACAATCACCCGCACGTCAGGTCGCGGCCAGTTATCCAGCATTTCGCGGATATTGCCTTTGTCTTCCGGCGTTATGTAAAAGCCCTTGGGGCGACGGAAAATATGAGCGAATTCCTTGCACGCTTGTCCCACAGTTGGAGTGTAGATAAGCGGCATGATCTCTTCGATATTTTCAACAACCGTGCGGTAAAACAGGCGTTCGTTACGCTCGTGCAGTGAGGCGAGAAAGATGAATTTCTCAATGTCGTTGCCCTTGCGGCGCAAATTCTCCAGAACCCTGTTTAGCTGCGATTCCTGGGTGCCGCGGCCGTATGGTAGCAGGCCCTGAAGGCCGTACTCCTCGCGCTCTTCGCGGGTGAAAGCAGTCGATTTATTGAAAGCCGGGTGATAGAGGGCGCGGTAGCCCTTCAGCGGACGATATGGAGCCATGAATGCCCTCCGTTGGTGATGAATGACCCTACGATCTTTCAGGGTAGCATGTCCAGCATGTGCGCTTATCTGTTAGATGCGCAGTGTAGATGTGCCGTGCACGACAAAGGTTACTGGAAATCAATTAACCAACGCTAAATTCGGAATTCTCGCCGTTCGCGGGAGCCATGAATTTTCAAGACTATTCTATTTCTGAACATTATGTTTTTTAAACACTTTATTTTGATTATAGTCGCGCTTAAGTTTGCAAAAAGTAAATATATTTTGGGGGCCTCAATATATGCAGCTGAGTTATGCCGCACGTGCCGTGATGTACACGGTCGTGTTTTTATGTGTCGTTGTTTTATCAGTTCCTGCAAGTGTAGCAGACGACTATGTCCGCCAGGCTGTCACGCCTTCGTGGGTTGAACAGCAATTATACAATGTAACAAGCCTTGATGGTTTACCCACGAGCGGGCCTGCGTATCTTCTGATTAGCAACCAACGCTACCATGAGGTGGAAGACGAGCATTATTACAGTCGGTATGTCAGCAAAATTAATGATATTTCTGCTGCAGAAACGGCATCGCAGTTGTCGGTATCCTTTGATCCTTCTTATGAACGGTTGAAAATTCATTTTGTAAACGTCATCAGAAACGGCCAGGTCCAGACCAGATATAATCCCGAGCGGTTGAAAATATTCCAGAATGAGGCAGATGCCGAGCGGCTGATATATAATGGATCCGTTTCCGCGTCCTTCATTCTGCAGGATATTCGCCCGGGCGACATTATTGATTATGCCTATACTATCAGTGGCAAGAATCCGGTTTTTTTCAATCACATCAGTGACAGAATTCGCCTGGAATATTCGGTACGGGTAGGGAAGCGTTACGCGAGCTTGAATCTGCCAAATGACCGGAAATACCAAGTGATCGGACACGGCGGTGCCCCAGAGCCTGTCGATACAGTTGACGGCGGCCGAAGGTCGCTGGTGTGGAACTTAAATGGTTTGGAAGCCGACAAGGAAGACGACGGCGAACCGATCTGGTTCGAACGCTTCGCATTTTATGAGGTGACAGACCAGGAAAGCTGGCAATCGCTGGGGCAGCATTATGCGCCTTTCTATTCGGTTCCAGCAGAGATTTCCGACGCTTTGTCCCATAAAATACAGCAAATTGATCTGGCGAATGGGTCGGTGGAGCAAAAAATCCGCGCGGCCCTTAAGTATGTTCAGTCCAATATCCGGTATTTGGGGATCGAAAGTGGTAAAGGTGGCTACGCGCCAAGGGACCCTTCGATTGTTCTTGATCAACGATTTGGCGATTGCAAAGACAAGACAATCTTGCTTGTCACTATTCTCGAGCGTATGGGGATAAAGGCGCAGCCGGTGTTGGTCGATTCTGATTTGAATGCGGCCTTTCAAAGGCGTTTGCCAAGCGCCTATGCGTTTGACCATGTCATTACCCGGGTTGTAACGGATAAAGAAACATATTGGCTCGATCCGACAAATAATGATCAAATTGGTGATCTGGCAAATATGCAGCAAGCTGATTTTGGCGCCGGGCTTGTCGTTGACGGTGCCGGCAGCAAGATCGAGGCCATGACGCCGCCGATACAGCGGCTGGCAGCCGATGTGATTGAAACTTTTGATATTGTAAAAGAGCCGGGTAATATTTTTCTTAGCGTTAAGTCAACATTCTGGGGTGATCGGGCCGATAGCTTGGCTAAATGGAAGAATGATGACGGTATGAAATATATCGAACAGGAGTATCTGAAGTTTTATCAGGCAAATTATCCCACCATAAAAGCGCTGGCACCGCTGTCTTTTGAAGCTAACAAAACCGAAGGCACCGTTATTGTTGAAGAAAGGTATGAAATCCCAGGTGCGTGGAAAGCTGACGAAGAGAATAACCGCCAATATTTCAACGCGTGGCCCGGCGAAATTACGTCAGCACTCCCCGATGCCAATTTGGTGCCGCGGACGGCACCGCTTGACCTGTCAGCGCCAACCTATGTCAAGCACGAGCTACGGTTTTTGGTTGATGACACATGGTCACTGTCGGATGAGATGATAGAGATTGACAACAGGCTGTTCAGCTTCTCGAAGCACAGCACGTTCAAAGACAATGTCTACAGCCAGAAATATGTTTATAAAGGCAGAAAGGATGTTGTCGAGCTGTCAGAACTGGTTGAGTTCAACAGCGACGCTGAAAAAGCAGACGACGAAGCAAGCGTTCAGTTGCAGCAAAGCACAGCAACAGGGGCGTCGGCCAATGGCCTGACCAAATCCCAGTATAAAATTATTGGTTATGTTGTTGTATTTGGCTTTGCAGCTGGCCTGATTGGCCTGTCGATATTTGCTTTTGTTAAGGCGGTATCTGCGGACGTCAACCGCCGTGCCGAAGCAGTATATTTCCCCATCACGCAGGCTAAATATTGGGTAATGTCTCTAGGAACCTTTGGCATGTATCCATTTTTCTGGACTTTCAAGAATTGGCAATGGATACGCGATGTTGAGCAGGAAAAACTTTCGCCGTTTTGGCGGTCGCTTTTTTCAATATTCACCAATTTTTCTTTGTTTCCACGCTTAGCCACTGCTTTTGGCGACAAAATGCGCATGAGCGGGGGAATCGCAGCGTCTTTTGC
>JAJFIU010000119.1 GCA_021774695.1 Alphaproteobacteria bacterium
AAAAGCGCCTGAAAGCCACACCGGCAACACATCACCGACAATACGGCCGTATGCGGCATCGCCCACATCGCCGTATAGCTTGTAAGAAACGATGCCTGGCAGCACGATCATCGGCGGCACGATCAACAGCCGAATACCTGCGGCGGCAAACACACCCTTCTGTGCTTCCTTAAGCGTGGGCGACGCCATCGCGCGCTGGGTGATAGTTTGGTTGGTGCTCCAGTAAAACACTTGGATGAACAACATGCCGGTCAAGAGAGTATGCCACGGGATCGGGCTGGTGTTATCACCGATCAGGGTCAGGCGCTCCGCAGGAATGCCGCTGAAATCAAAGTCGATGGCTTTGAGCGCTAAAATCACCACAAGTACGCCCATGCCCAACAGCACAACACCGCTGTAGGTGTCGGACACCGCAACCGCGCGCAGCCCGCCGAACACGGCATAACAGGCTCCGACAACAGCAAACATACTGGCCAGAACCATGATCGAAATGTCGACGCCGAACATGGACTGCATGAACAGCGACCCACCGTAAAGCATGGCGGGCAGGAAAATGAAGATATTGCCCAACAGGAACATGATCGAAACCGTCGCCCGGATATGATGGTCGTTGTATCGTTTCTCCAGCAGCTCGGTCGTTGTCGTGCAATTGTTTCGGTAATAGACCGGCAGGAAGACCTTGGCGAGAATGATCAAACCTGCGACTGCGGCGAACTCCCACCAGGCCAGAAGCGCCATTTGGTTGCCGTTCATACCGACAAGCTGGTCGGTGCTCAGGTTGGTCAGGGTTATCGAACCGGCAACAAAAACCCAGGACAGGCCTCCGCCCGCAAGGAAATATTCCTTGTTTGAATTGGCCTCAACGCGGGTGCCGCGGCATTTCAGGTAGGTGGCTAAAGCAATCGCTGCTGTGAAGGCTATGAAAACAACCACCTGTATCGTTTGTAATTCCATGTGAACTCTCCGAAGTTAGGGGTGGTTGGAAGCTGAATTTTGGACAGTTCGCCACACCGATAGGTCGCGGGCGCCAACCATGCGCCGCCCTATAAGAAACTCGGCCTCAGCCGGTGCAGGTGCTAACTGTGCGCCTTCTGCATAATTAAAAGCGAAGGTCAGATTTCCGCGCCTGGTTAAACGCATGTCATCGGGCAAGGCATGGACGGCGATGCCCATGTCTTTGCATTTGTCTTTGAGAAACGCTTGTAGAAACAAATCGTCGGTTACGGTGCCGATGTAGGTTGCCTTGTCGGTGCCAACAATTGCTGGCTCTCCGTTGCCGTATGGCGCAACCAGGCTGGCGCCCTCACCAATTTCAATTTCTTCACACCAGGACCGGGCTTCAAATGTGTCGCCTTTCCATTCCAACGCCTGAGGGCAGTCGGGACGAAGGGTTTCAACCGACAGGACTTTCATCGGGATCAGGCTTTGTAATTTCCCGGGAGCAAGTGCGCTTGGAATGCTGAATTCGTCGGTTTTAGAGCCACTGCGCGGGCCGAAAATAATATGGGCATCGGATTGGTCGCATCTTGTGACAAACCCGTCGTTGAGGATTGGAAGGCAGGGTGCAATCACCAACGAATAACCATCAAAGGCGGTGTCTTTGGAAATGAAGTCAACGTCAACGCCCAGTTGGCGCAGGACTGAATAATAGGAAAACTCGAGTTTGGGAAAGTCATAACCTGCACCTTGCTGCTGGATGGCGGTGACCCATAAAGCCTGCACATCGGTGACGATGGCAACTGCTGCTCGGGTTTTTGGATAATCACTGATATTGAGTTTGTTAAGCTCGGCTTCCACTTGCACAACCTCTGGCCATACGGAAGCGTTGCTATTGTCTGGCCGGCGCAGGCCAGCGTGCATTTGTTCTTGCGCAAAGGGCACTTGCCTCCAGCGGAAATAGCTGACGCAGGATGCGCCGTGCGCAAACGCTTCCCAAGACCATAGGCGCACCATGCCGGGAGAAGGGCGCGGGTTGTGCGGCGCCCAGTTTACCGGGCCGGGTTGCTGCTCCATTACCCAATAATCGCGTCCGGCGAAACTGCGGCTGGTGTCATGGTAAAAACTGCTGAAATCAGGATGACCGGTTCGCATATAGCGGTTCATCATTTCCGAGGGCTCGTCTTTGAAAGCCATATCTGCGCGGCCAAGTGGGTAGTTGTCGTAGGATGCAATATCCAGTTCTGCACCCAGTGCGTAGGGGTCAACGCCGAGATCTTCTTTTGGGATGAAATTATGGGTGATCCATTTGCCTGGCGCGTTTTTCCTGATGACCGCAACCATGCTGGAATGAAATGCGATAACCCGATCAGACGAATAGCGGCGGTAGGCAAGCTGGTGCGCCGGGTTGGCCTCGGTCACAGTGCCAATCGGAAGCTCAATGGCGCCGAAAGACGGGTACTCCATCGACCAGAAAACATTGCCCCATGCTTCGTTAAGCGTTGCAATATCGCCGTAGCGATTGTGGCACCATTGCTGGAAACCGGTTTTGGCGTTCGTTGATCCGCTTAGCGCAGTGTCATGGCAGCACAGCTCGTTATCGGTTTGCCAGCCAACAATTGCGTGCGTGTTGCCGTACCGCTTGGTGAGCACATCGGTGATCCGCAATGCTTCTCGTTGGTAGGTTTCGCTGGAGAAATCATAATGGCGCCGGGAGCCAAACCCTCGAGTGTGTTCAGTGCGCGGATCAACCGGCAGTATGTCGGGATGTTCATCGATCAACCATTTGGGCGGCGTGGCAGTGGGGGTACCAAAAACTACTTTCAGCCCTGCACCGGCAAGAATATCGATGGCCCGGTCCAGCCAATCAAATGAAAACTCTTCGCGCGCTGGCTCAATGCGCGACCAGACAAATTCGCCGATGCGAACATAGGTCAGGCCCAAAGCCTTCATGTCAGCTGCATCCGTTAGCCACAGGTCTTCGGACCAATGTTCCGGATAATAACAGACGCCTAACATCTTTTCTCTCTTGCCTCGGCAATCAAATCACTGGCTTCTTTGACCAATTCAAAACTCGCGGCGTGAGCGGCTTTTCCGTCTCCGGCCAGGATGGCATCAAGTACCTTTTTGTGGTCAGCTACGCTGGCGAGCGCGACCCCTTTATATTGGTTGGTCAGGCGGATACTTATCCTGAGCGCGGTTTCAACCAGATCTTTCAACTGGCTATGGAAGCGGTTGCCGCTGGCTTCCAGCACGGCAACATGAAAGGCAATGTCAGACAGAAGGGCGTCATCATCACCGCGTTCTGCTGCCTGCATGCGTGCCAATGCGTCCACTATCGCCTGTTTTTGTTCGGCGCTTGCTCGCTCGGCGGCAAATGCGGCAGCTTGCGGCTCAACGGCCAAACGGATTTCGGTAAACTCGCTCAAAAGCTCGATCGAGAATTTCCGGTCCAATAACCAGCGCAGCACATCTGGGTCCAACAAGTTCCACGACTGTTCCGGTTGTACCCAGGTTCCTTGTCGCGGCCGCGCGCGCAGCAACCCTTTTGAAGTCAGCATTTTAACTGCTTCGCGCAAAACGCTGCGGCTCACACCAAATTGTTCGCATAGATCAGCTTCGATCGGGAATGTGTTTTCGCCGCTATATTTTCCTTGGACGATAGCTAGACCAAGATCGTTGACTATTTGCTGGGTTAAACTTTGAGACGATATCATCATCGAATGTTCGCTTTCATGTAGGCAGGTTAGGCACACGGCCCTTGTATGTTTCTTCCGGTAATCCCGTGGTGTCAGTATGGAAAATAAAGACGTTGCCCGCGGAAGGTTCATTTTCAAGCCGCTCACGGGGTAAGCCATCGCGCGCGGAAGTGACAATCATCAAATTCAGATCAGGCCCGCCGAACGCGACACAGGTTGGTTGGCTTGTCGGTACTGGTATGTCGGCAATGATGTCGCCTTTAGGGTTGAAGGCTAGTATTTTCCTGGCCGCCCACTGCGCGCTCCAGATATTGCCTTGGGCATCGACAGCAGCGCCGTCGGGTCCACCGCCGCGCGGCACGCGAACGAAAAGGCTTTTATTGGAGATAGCGCCGGATTCGGTATCAACGTCATAGCGGTAGATGTTTCCTTTGAGCGAGTCTGCATAATAGAGAGTGTCGCCGCCTGGGCTCCATCCAATGCCGTTGGAGACGGCGACGTCCTTCTCGTGTACGGAAAGTCCATGATCGATGTCCAAGCAAAATAGCCGCCCCGTGGGAGGCTTAGACTGGGTGTAATTTTCCATCATGGTGCCAGACCAAAATCGGCCTTGCCGGTCGGCACGCCCGTCATTGAAACGATCTTCGCCGGGCAGAAAATCTGGCTTATGCAGCCATTTTATGTCGCCGGTTTGCCAGTTGAAAAAGGCGAATCCGGGGGCGAATGCAGCGATGATCACATCGGGGTCGTCCGTGAAAGCAAAGGATCCAAGGGGTTCCGGCACGCCGAACACACTTAGTTTCCCCCCCGGCCACTCGTATCGATACAGCTTGTTTTCCAGAATATCGGTCCACCAGAACGATTGGTCGTGGGCGCGCCACTGCACCCCTTCACCCAAGCTGTTGCTTACGTGGACTTCATCAATTTGTTTGAAACTCTTGGACATGCTGCTGGTTTTTTACCCCATACATATTGGCTAATAAGTCGACGGTGGTAGCGCTAACCCTCATTTTGGTGTTTATTATTATGATATATATGATTAAAAAACAATAAGAGCAAAGTTGAGTCTATCGAGGGTGTATTTGGTCGAATGACGGCGACCAAACGGGTGCTGATAAGGCAACATGGGAAGAACAGGAAATGGGCTATCCGCAATATAGCGACCTAAAGGGAGCCACAGCTTTTATCACCGGCGGTGGCTCAGGAATCGGCACATCTTTTGTCGAGGCTTTCACCGCCCAAGGTGCGAATGTGGGGTTTGTTTCCCTGACCGCTGAACCAGCGGAAGCCTTGTGTGACAAGATTGAACGTCAATACGGCAGGCGTCCGCTTTATATCCAGTGTGATATCCGCGATGTAACCGCCCTTCAGGCGGCTATTGAGCGAACCCGCACCGAATTTGGTCCGGTTAAAATTCTTGTCAATAATGCTGCGCGCGACGACCGTCATGATATCGAAAATTACACCGCTGACAGTTGGGACGATTCGATGAATACCAACTTGCGGCCGCATTTTTTCACAGCGCAAGCCTGCTTGCCTGACATGAAGGAGGCAGGGGGCAGCATCATAAACCTGGGCTCAAACTCAGCAAATTTGGGCTTGGCCGGATATGCGTCATACGTTACAGCAAAAGCCGCTATTGTGGGCTTAACCAAGGCATTGGCCCGCGAGCTTGGGCCGCACGATATCCGCGTAAATGCGTTGATACCCGGTTGGGTTTTAACCGAGCGGCAAAAAGAGCTTTGGGCCACGCCTGAAGCAATCGAAGAATGCCTAGCACAGCAAAGCCTCAAGAAAACCATTTCTGAGGAAGACGTGGCCAATTCTGCCCTGTTTTTGGCGTCAAACGTGTCGGCGATGATCACTGGCCAATCGCTTATTATTGATGGCGGCCGTGTATAATGACCGCCTGCAGGATAGCTATTGACTGGGGATCAAGCGCCTTTCGCGCCTATCTGCTGGACAAAGACAACCAGATTTTGGAGCGCACCAGTACCCATGACGGTGTGTTGATGCTGGCAGACAAGCCTTACAGTCAGGTAATAGTGGAAACATGCGGCGGGTGGCTAACCGAAACGCCGGGCCTGACGATAATCATGGGCGGGACAATCGGCAGCCGAAACGGCTGGAAGGAAACGCCCTATGTTTCCTGCGATGCGCCCATCGCGGCGCTTGCCAGCGCCTGTGTCAGGGTAGAAAATGACGCCGGTTTGGATATCCAGATTGTACCCGGTGTTAGCGGGCCTGATTTTTTTGGTGGCACCGATGTGATGCGGGGCGAAGAACTTCAGATATTTGGTGCGATACAAACTTTGGGGCTGATCGATGCCTTGGTGTGTCTGCCGGGCACCCACAGCAAATGGTGTGTTGTTGAGCAGGGTAGAATTACTTCTGTGACATCCTTTATGACCGGCGAGATGTTCGCGCTTATTCGCCGCCAAAGCATGATCGGTTCGTTGATTAACGACGACGAGTTTGACCAGGGTAGCTTCCTTAGCGGGGCCGCGGAAAGCGCCTCATCTGCGGGGTTGCTTCATAAATTATTTTCAATCCGCGCCGATATTCTGCTGGGCAATCTGGCGTGCCGCTCCGCCGAGAGCTATCTGTCTGGCATGCTGGTTGGTAGTGAGGTTGAGGCTGTTGCAAGCGTTATAGGGACAGGCACCGAGGTCCTGTTGGTCGGCAATGCAGGCTTGACCAACCGATACAGCGCCGCACTGAACGAACATAACCTTAAAACGGTGCCGGTTCCTCCAGATCAAGCCTTTGTCAAAGGTATCTCAGTGCTGTTGGAGGCTCAAAATTCCCAACTAAATTAACCCGCTCAGGTGCTCTGCCTATCCATATAATTTTTGAATGTGCTCAATGACCTTCTGCCCGATGGGAGGCAGTGGTTTGCCGCTTTTTCGCGTTAGAATTTTGGGTGACGATTTTTGGGGGATGTCTGCCAATGTGATAATTTCGAGACGCCGCGAACGGGTATAAACTTCAGCTAAATTCTGCGGCAGCAAGGTCACCAAGTCCGTCACCTCTGAGGTTTGGGCAAAAGCATCATAGTTATTGGACAGGCAAACCGTGCCCTGATTGCCTCTGTTGAGCCCAGCAAGACCAGCACTGAAATCAGTGAACTGTGCTGGTGCCGGGCTGTGTGCAATGGGAAACCGGCCAAGGTCGTCCATCAACACGGAAGATTTTCCTGCCAGAGCGTGGCCGCTGCTCACAAGGCCAACGATTGGCTGGGGCTGCAGGTTAACAACCAACAGATCAGGGTCGGAGGGAGCAAAGGCCAGATCACAAATTGCGATATGCAGTTTATCATCTAGCAATTTTTCCAGCAGTTCTTCTGTGTCGCCGGTTTCTAATTGTAAGCGCACAGGGCCATGGTCAGCGAGTATCTTTTCGATCAGATTGGCTGATAGAAGGACAGTGTATGCAGGTCCCAGCCCGATGGATAGTTGCCCGGATGCGCCGCTGCGCCAACCGTTGACCATATCTTCGGTGTCACGGACCGACCGTAAAATATGCTTGCCGCTGCGAACCAGTTCTTCGCCGATATCAGTTAATCGTAACCTTCGGCCAATCCGCTCGAACAGCTTGGCATCCAAGTCATTCTCTAGTGTTTGCATGCTTTTGGTAAGCGCAGGCTGGCTGATATGAAGTTTTTCAGATGCTTTCTGCAGCGTGCCTTCTTCAGCGATGGCAACCAAATGGCGCAAGTGACGAATATCAAGCATAATTATAACCAATAGTTATGTTTATCTGAATATATATCACTAAACTTTATTAAATGAAATCGATATAGTCTCTTTCAAAGGGGATAAACAATGCATTCAGTTACCATTTTGATCGCGCTTTTAGTGGTTATTTTGACCGAATTAGCCTTTGGGCGTTTTATGCAAAAAGAACATACCAAACTCCGTGACGTGATTATGGAAATATTTTCGACTGCAAACGTATTTTTTATAGCGCCGCCGCTGGTGGTGGTAGGTGCATCCAGTTTGGCCGCGACTTTATTTCCCGAACATGCCGGTGCTTTGTCGCACCTTCCAGTGTGGGTTATGTTTTTGATGCTGATGGTGGGTGAAGACATGGCGCAATATTGGTGGCACCGCACCACCCATATGTTTCCCTTGCTGTATAATTTGCACCGGGTTCACCATGACGCAGATTACCTCAATAGCCGGATTGTCTACCGCAATGGTTTCTTCTTTTATTTTCTGCTGCCCAGTTTGTGGATTGCTGCGGCGCTGGTTTATTTGGGGCTCGGCGAGGTCTATGCTTTTTATATTGTTGCCAAAAACATCGTGATAATTGCCGCCCATTCCAGCGTTCACTGGGACGAGCCCTTGTATAAAATTAAATGGCTCAATCCTGTTATGTGGATTGTGGAGCGCACCATATCCACGCCGGCCACGCATTCCGCGCATCACGGTCGGCACAAGGAAGACGGCATTACCAACTATAAAGGTAATTTCGGAAACTTCTTTTTCCTGTGGGACGTACTGTTTGGCACCGCGAAAATCACCCGCAAATTCCCCGCCGAATACGGTGTTGAAAACCTGAATGAGGTATCAGGCGCACAGTTGATGCTGTGGCCGCTGGTTGGGGCATCAAAGGGTAGCAAGGAAACTGTGGTTAAACCGGCTGAATAAAACGCCCAAGTATATCTGTGAGCTGAATTCCACTATTGCCGTTGCGAGCGGATGCTCGACGCGGCATAGTGTTCTTTTTTTGGTCTCGGGAAAGCAGTTATCATGCAGCCACTTATCATGCCGCTTGGCGGCATAACGCCTAAAATTCATGACAGTGCATTCATCGCACCCGGCGCGGTCCTAATCGGCGACGTGGAAATCGGGCCAGATGCCAGCGTTTGGTATGGCTCCGTGCTGCGGGGCGATACCCACCGGATTATCGTCGGCGCGCGCAGTAACATTCAGGACGGCACCATCATTCATGTGGACGAGGCTGAACACGGCGGTACCCCCTGCATTATCGGCGATGATGTATTGGTAGGACACAAATGCATGCTTCATGGTTGCACGTTGGAAGATAGAGCGTTTGTTGGCATGTGTGCGACAGTGCTGGACCGTGCAACCGTTTCTTCGGGTGGCTTTTTGGCGGCTGGGGCCTTCCTGGGCTCGGGTAAAACGCTGCCGGGCGGCGAGATGTGGGCTGGGTTACCGGCGCGAAAATTCCGCGACCTGAAGCCAGGCGAAGACGTTGGAATGCTGGCTGGCGCACGTTATTATGTCGAGGAGGCCGCAGGGCACAAAGTAGCATTGGCTGAGTTTTTAGCCGCTAAGCCCTAAGCCCGATTATTCTGGTTCAGCGCCGTCATCCTGCGCCTCGATTTCCACGGTATTTTGCGTTTCTGGAGTGGTCAGGGCTGTATTTTCAAGCACACCTGGCAGCGCTTCGTCGTTGGGGCGAAATTTCAGAACCACCGTGGGCAGGATACTCAACTCCAGCTCGATGTTGCTAAAGTGGAATTTTTTAAAATTCAATTTGCTGCGTGCGGCGCTGGCTCTAAACAGTGAATTGAGAATGGTGTTGACCAGCTTTTTGTCTTTGGTTTCTTCCAGCAGTTCAAGCTTTTCTTGCTCACCGATGAGTTGGCGCAGTCGCAGGTGCGGCACCACTTTGGGTGACAGGCCAAGGCCCACTTCTATTTCGGTGACATCGTATCCGGCGCGCTCGATATAGGGCAGTGCTTCATTAAACCGCGCAGCCGTTTTACTCAGGGCGTCGCCGCTGAATTCTTTCAGTCCGCCCACAGTGGCACTGTAGGCCGAACTGGCGTTTTCACTCCAGGTTTTGGTGCTTTCGCCGCCAATTAGTTTTTGGCGGATGTCTTCAAAAATGTCTGGCAGGCGCTTTGCCATTTTAATCCCCTGGAGTTGCAGCATTCCCGAACTTTTATCTTCAGTTCGCTTATGATTAGATGGTCTACGCTGGCCGATAAAACAAGAGAGAATTGAAACGCCCGCCTGTCGTCGTTTGAAATCCAGAGAGAGCGCCTTACATTTAACCGCAAGGGAGACGCTTTATGAACAGCGATAAACAAGCAAAAACAGGCTCTGGCTTTGGCTTGCGGGCAACCGCTGCCGAAGTCATTACAGGCTGTGACTTAAGCGGTAAGACAGCGATAGTAACCGGAGGCTATTCAGGCCTTGGCTTTGAGACAGTCCGTGCCCTTGTCGGCGCCGGGGCAAAAGTTTATGTGCCTGCGCGCCGCCCCGATGTGGCGGCAAAAGCACTGTCGGAATTCGGTGACGATGTGACGGTGGCTGCAATGGATCTGGCGGACCAGGACAGCGTTGCGCGCTTTGCCGCGGATTTCATTGCAACGGATACCGCGATCGATATTCTTATTAATAATGCCGCGATAATGGCTTGCCCTGAAACCCGAGTTGGAAACGGTTGGGAAGCGCAATTCGGCGTGAACCATCTGGGGCATTTTGCCATGACCAAAGGCCTGTTGCCGGCAGTTTTAAAGGCAGAATCGCCGCGTATTGTCAGCCTGTCATCCATAGCCCACAAGCAAAGCGATATTCGTTGGGATGACATTCATTTTGCCGCCGAGCCTTACGATAAATGGAAGGCTTACGGTCAGGCAAAAACCGCGAACGCGCTGTTTGCAGTTGGTCTGCAGGCGAAATTTGGCGGCGAGGGCTTGCTCGCCTTTTCAGTGCACCCGGGTGGGATTTTGACTCCGCTTCAACGCCATCTGCCTGTTGAGGAAATGGTTGCGATGGGCTGGACCGATGAAAACGGCAATGTTTCAGAAGCGGCCAGTAAAATGTTCAAATCAACCGAGGGCGGTGCCGCTACCAGCATTTGGTGCGCTACAGCACCGCAAATTGCTGATTACGCTGGGCTATACTGCGAAGACTGCGACGTTGCAAATTTGATGACCGACGAATCGCCACGGTTTCTTGATGTTGCTGCCTGGGCAGTAGATGAAGCTGGCGCAGATCGTCTTTGGGAGATCAGCGAAGCGACACTAAATTAAGTTGTTTGTTATGAAATTGGTAAATTGATATCAAAAAACGCGGTTTTGATGCTTTTGGACAGACAGATGCTTGACCCGCGCCCTGTTTTGCGTTGGTATCAAACACAAGGTGCTCTGGATATTGATTTTCTTTTTATCAATCATGCCGCGCCGTTAGGGTTAATATAGAAATCAAAAGCAGGTTGGACAAACCGCTTTTGGATAGGGGAAGGAAGCAAATATGAGCGTCTCAAATCTGAGCCATGTCCTGAAATTTTTCCGTTTGAGTGACAAAGAATTGACGGCCGAAGACAAAAAAGATTTGGTGGAAGAAGTTTTGCTGATGACGTTGGCGCGCGCGACTAGTGCTGATTTCAACATTGACCCTGTTGAGGTTGAGGTTGCCCAAGCCGTTATTAAAGAGGCTACTGGTTCCGAGATCAGTACGCAGGATATTCGAATTGCAGCTATTTCCGATTTGTATAAAGAGGCAACGATCGAAAAATACTTGTCGAAAATCAAATCAAAAATTGACTTGGCTGACCGGCAGCTTGTTGCCGAATCGTTATTGAAGCTGATCCGTGTTGATGGAAAGGTCAGTCCTTTCGAGATCGATTTTTACAACAGTGTTGTAAACTCGCTGGGTCTATCGCCTGCCGAATTGGCAGGACTGAACCAAAGCCCGATCAGTCGCTGATTTTTATAAGAACCATGCGTCTTAAGGGACGCCTTTGTTCGCGAATGTTGCCGTTGCTGCTGTCTGTCTAACAGGCAGCAGTTTTCGTTTGTGGGAACCGTCTCCGACAATTGACCGCTTATGGCGAAAGACGGCTGTAGCCAGATTCAATTTAACTAAAATTTGAATCAAACCTTTACGGAATGACAATGGCTCTTGGGTATAGTTTGGATCAGGCGATGCTGCAGTAGCATATACCAAAAGCCATAGGATGGGGATGATGATGGACCTGAACACGCTGACAAAGACTTTTCCGTCGCACAAATTGGTGATGGGTGAGCAGTTTGCTCAAGAAACCATTAGCGCCCTGAAGATTAGCAGTGTTTTAAATTGGTCCGATACGATATTTGTCAATTGCGATTTCAGTGAGGCCCAGTTTCACTTGTTGATGGTTTCAAGTGCGATCTTCTTCAAGTGCGATTTTTCCGGCGCGCGGTTTCGTGCTTGCGACATCGACGGCAGCGAGTTTATTTCCTGTAACTTAACCTGCGCCGAAATGCTCGGGTCTGAAGTAAGCGACACAACATTTATCGATTGCATCATCGGCGGTATCAAGGGGCCAGTATGCCAACAAAACTTGAATTTCTACTTTCCGAGATACTCAAGAAACCTGCCGCTTACCTCGCAGGCTCCCTATTATGTCATGACCACTGCTGGTGAACTTCTGTATATTTTTAAAACCGAAGACAGTTGGCGTATTCACGGGGAACACCGGCGCTTGATAATCAAGAATGAAGAGTTATCTAAGGCTGAAGAACCCTACAAAACCGCCATTGAAACGGTGTCCAAACTTGACGACCAGCGGATCAGCTTGCTGACCAGCAAAGAGAAAGTAAAAGCGAAGACAGGCGGCAAAACCTAAAAGCTCCGCTTTTCGTCAATCGCATCTTTGGCGAGCAGCGCCGCGCCAATCAGCGCCGCTTCAGGGTCGGTAATAAGATTTAGCGGTATTTGCTCGACATATTTTTCCATGGGTGGTTTGTCGAGATAACATTCTACCAGCCGACTTTTTTGAACAAATTTAGCTATTTTGGGTAAAATGCCACCACCTAAATAAACGCCCCCTAGTGATCCGTGAATCAAGGCAATATCGCTGGCGACGCTGCCAAGCATCGTGCAGAAAACATTCAGTGTATCCACGCATATTGGATCGCTTTCTTCCATCGCGAGCTGGCTGATTGTGCTGGGTTCATAATTTAGCGGTGACATATCGTGCAGGCTGCAAACGGCGCGGTATATGCGCAGGATACCGATACCCGATAAAAATGTCTCAACCGTAATGCGCCCCATGCTTTCGCGTACCATATTCCAGACTTTGGTTTCCAGTTCGCCGGTCGGCACAAAGGCGCTGTGCCCGCCTTCGGTAGGGATCACCGTCACTTGGCTTTGCTTGCGTATAACCTGCGCAACGCCGAATCCGGTACCTGGACCCATCACGCTGATCGGTCCAGTGGCAGACGGGTTTGCCGCACCGTGCAGAGAGATTACATTGCTTGGGTCGAGGGCTGTAACGGACCGGGCCAGAGCCGCAAAATCGTTGGCGATTATGATGTTTTTCAACGCCAGCGGACCAGATAATTTTTCTGCCTCGAAATTCCAGCCAAGGTTGGTCAGGTAAGCCGACGCGCCGTCAGCAGGGCCAGCAACGGCAAAACAGGCGGACTGGATATTTTTTACCGGGCAATCCTTGATGTAGGTCTGGAGGAGTGGCAGCGGGTCGTGAAAATCAGCGCACGCATATCCAGCAAAATGCTCGATCAATGGTGGGCGGGCGCTTGTATTTGCGCCTTGTGTCAATGTTGCAACAGCAAACCGGGCGTTGGTGCCGCCAATGTCGGCCACTATCACCTGCTGAATATTATTATCTTCGCTCATTCGCTGGTTATCCAATATAGTGTTATTTCGGCTTGGCATGCCAGCCGACGCAATAGTATAAATTGATAACCGTCATTGACAGCGCTGTCAATAAGCGTGTATCTGTTGAGCCTAAAGATTGGCGGACAGTAACACCGGTGAAGGTAGATTTGAGTTTCGGTTTGTCTGCCGAACTCTAACAGGCGAACTATAACAGGAAAGAAGCTATGACATCTACGGCTACGATTAGTGATGTGGCCAAAATGGCGGGCGTATCGATTAAGACGGTATCCCGGGTGGTCAACAACGAGCCGAATGTCAGGGCTAACACCCGCGAACTTGTTAATCAGGCCATTGTTGAGTTGAGCTATAAACCCAGCCTGGCGGCGCGCGGCCTCGCTGGGGGGCGCTCCTTTCTGATAGGCCTTTTGTATGATAACCCAAGCGACAGTTTCCTCGTTGAACTTCAGCGTGGCATCCTCAGGGCCTGCCGAGAAAAGCATTACGGCCTTGCGCTTTGCCCGGCTTTTTCAAAATCCACCGATGTGAAAACGGACATACTTGACTGGATCAGGGCGACCCAGCCAGATGGCGTAATTTTGTCGCCGCCTTTATCAGATAATATGGATGTTATAGACGCGCTTAGGGCAACTGGACTGAAATTTGTTTCGGTGTCGTCGGCAGGTACCGGGCACGGTCCGGCAGTTCATATCGACGAGGCAGAAGCCGCACGGCAAATGACACATCATCTGATCGAAACCGGTCATAGAAGATTAGGGTTTGTGAAAGGCCCCCTCGATCATGCCTGTACCCGACTTAGATATGAAGGTTTTTGTGCGGCGATGTCCGCGGCAGGTATTGCTGTTGACAACACCCTCGTTGCGGGCGGAAATTTTCACTTCGAATCGGGTGTTGAGGCGGCAGAGAAATTATTGTCAGGCGCCAGTCGGCCAACCGCCATTTTTGCTAGTAATGACGATATGGCGGCAGGCGTGATGCATGTGGCCCACCGAAAGGGCCTGTCGATACCGGGTGATCTGGCCGTTGCCGGTTTTGATGACACGCCCATGTCCCGTCAGTTTTGGCCGGGTCTTTCAACGGTCAGGCAGCCGGTGGAAATGATCGGGGAAATGGCGACCGAGCGACTGATGGCGGAAATACAGCGCGCGAAAAAAGAAAATGGATTGCATGAAGCGGAAACCCCAGACGGTTCCTCCAATAGTGAAATTCTTTCTTTTGAACTGATGTTACGGGCGTCGACCCTGGGGTAATTAATCTTTCGATCTAATGAAGTATAATGTGGTTCAATACCAACAATGGAACGGACTGAAACAGCAATGACAGACGTTGTCACCAAAACCGGCGAAATGCGCCGCAAGCACCTGTCCCAAGCGTACGGGCTTGCTACCGACCTTTTGGCGGGTTCCAAAAGCCTCGAGACCATATCTGGTGAGTTGGCGCAGCGCGGCCTCCCGCTTATGGAGAAGCGCTTGCTTGCTATGACCGCTCAATGGGGCAGTCCGGCCAGAAGTAAAAATATTGAACGTCTGACGACCCTGGTTGATGGCTTGGCCCATAATGCATCTGGCGAGAAACTGTCGTTCAACCGTTTTCAAACCTTGGTTGAGGATGAGGTTGCTGGATTCGTTGTCACAGCACACCCGACTTTTTCAATGTCGGGCGATGCGTGGCAGGCAGCCGGTGCGTTCATGAAGGCTTTGCCGGGCGGAAAAGTAGCTGCAGTGAAAGCACTTCATGCACACGGCTTGGCACAAGTTCACCCAGACCGGTCGCCGACGCTTCATGAAGAACTGGATTATGCCAACATTGCGCTCGGTAACATGCGCCGCAGCCTCAGAACTCTTTACCGGGTTGTATTCGAGCGTGCCGCTCTTCTATACCCTGCCGATTATCGTTCGCTGCGGCCGCGCCTTGCCACGATTGCCAGTTGGGTTGGTTTTGACCTGGATGGTCGCACAGACATCAATTGGTCGCTTGGGCTATTGTTTCGCTACAAAACTGCGACGGCTGGACTGGAGCTGTGTGTCTCTGCTACGGATGCGCTCAAAATTGAGGGCGCGCAGGCCGGGGTTCATATCGATGCATTGAAGGCCGGGTTTGCGCAGCTCATGGCTTGTTTCCAGTTGGGTCAGGATGCGCTGACAAAATACCAGGACGACGAAGGTTCGATAAAAGCTTTCAACAAACTTGCGGTAGAGAACCAGAAAGTTAAAGAAAGAGCCCGCGCCGCAATAAGCGAGGCGCTGGAGGCCCTTCTTGCTATGCCGCTTGACTCAGATACCTGGCGCGATGTGGCGCTCCTATCAACCGAATGGCGTTCGGTGGGTCTGGGCCTGTCGCATATTCATTTTCGCCTCAATGCCGCTCAGTTGCACAATGCCATGGGCCCGGAAATTAATCTCACCAACGCCCCGGATCAAAGCGCGATGCGGCGGCACTTTCTGTCGGCTATTTCCGAGAAATTGGCAAAGGTGAAACCGCAATCTATCCACTACGGCATGCTCGCGGCAGAGCGCACGACCGCCAAGCGTGTTTTCATGATGGCGGCGCAATTTCAAAAACATTTTGATGCGGCAACGCCCATTCGTATGTTGGTAGCGGAATCGGACACTCCCTTCACGTTGCTGGCGGCGCTTTATTACGCCAAACTGTTTGGTGTCGATGATCATGTGGAAATATCGCCGCTGTTTGAAACCGCAATTGGCCTCGAGCGCGGCGACCGCGTTATCGCCGAATTGCTCGATAACCCGCATTTCCTCGCTTACATCAAAAAACAGGGACGGTTTTGTCTTCAATTGGGCTTTTCAGATTCTGGCCGCTATATCGGACAGCCCGCAGCAACGCTTGCTATTGAACGCTTCAAGCTTCGATTAGTGCGTTTGTGGAAAGAACGTGGTTTGGGTGATGTGCAGTTGTTGTTCTTCGACACGCACGGCGAGTCTATTGGGCGAGGCGCTTATCCGGAATCGCTGAAAAAGCGTTTCTTATATACTCACCCTCCCAGAGTGCGCCAGGCGCTGGCAGACTTGTCCAGGCCGGAAAAACATGAAGTCAGTTTTCAGGGCGGCGAAGGATTTTTGTGGTTCCTCAGCGAAGATACTGCGCTCGCGACTCTGACGGATTTTCTGGAAGTCAGATTTGATCATTACAATGCTGATGCTGACCGATTGTATGCCGAAAAAGGCTGGTCGCTGGATTTCTTCCTCACGCTTGTGGAATACCAAAACCAGCTGACAGATCACCCGGGTTATATTCGTATGATCGATTCTATCGGGCGCAGTTTACTGTATCCCACTGGCTCGCGGTCCATGCGCCGTCAAAGTGGCAATATATTACACCAACGGTTGGAGCGTATTTCCCAAATCCGCGCTATTCCGCATAACGCTGTGATGCAACAACTTGGGTATCTGGCAAATTCTTGCGGCGGCCTGGGCACAGCCATTGATCGGGCACCGGACAAATTTAATACAGTCCATAGCCAGTCTGATCGCCTGAAAATGGTAACCAGTATGGCGCTGCACGGGTTGGCGCGGTCCGACGTGGGTATCATCGAATCTTACGCTAAACTTTTAAGTCCGGGCTACTGGCTGGATCGCTGCGACAATGCCACCACCAGCGAGCGACGGGCTAATTTGCGGCGGTTGTCCGGCATATTGGAAGGCTTGTTCGACAGCGACAGCATCGACGCCAATATTCGCAACTTGAGGCGCGATTCGGGCATGATGACCGACTGTCTTGATGAGGACTGCGACACTTCTGCTCTGGACATCAAGGCCGGTGACCCGGAACTGTTTGAACTGCATGAAATGCGGATTGGACTTATCCAGTTTATTTTCGTCAAGGCGATGGAAATACCGCAGTTTTCTAGTCGGTTTGATTTTTCGCTGGAAGAGTTGCTGGTGGAATTGTTGCATCTGGAAGTGCCGTCCACGGTCGCGCGGCTGCGGGAAATTTTCCCCGAATCCTCACAAGAGGCGGAAAAAAACGGGTATGGCGAAGCCGCCAGTTATGCTGGTGGCCAGACGTCAGGCTATGCGGCGGTGCACCGGGATATATTTGATCAGTTGGACCAAGCCTACCAACTGGTTTTGACGTTAAGTGGTTTGATTGCTTTGAAAATTGGCGCATTTGGTTAATTTTCTCTCGGCCAGCTGCGGCCAAAATGATTTGGAAGACAGATAATGTTAGATGCTTTTGATCTCGTAATTTTTGGCGGTGCCGGTGACTTGTCGCGGCGCAAACTTCTGCCTGCCCTGTATGCTGGTGTTGCTGCAGGGCGCGTGAATAGAGATAGCCGAATTATCCTTACCTCAAGGTCTAGTATTGAAGGCTCCCAAATTGATTGGTTAAAGGGCCTGTTTGTCGCGAACAAACCGGCTTGCGGTGTGGAAGAAAAATCCCTGGCGGAATTTTCTGCGATGGTAACCGTTATCGAGCTTGGGTTAATGACCGCCGGCGACGACTGGGTTGCACTTCAGGCGTTGCTAACAGGGGATGATGCCCGAGACAACGCCAAAGACGACGAAAGGGCGCTTGTGCATTTTCTTGCGGTGCCGCCAGCTGTATTCACCCGCACCTGCGAGCTTTTGTGTGAATACGGCTTGAACGAAAGTCGTGCCCGTATTGTGCTTGAAAAGCCTCTGGGTCACGACCTGGCATCTGCGCAGGCGATTAACGAAGACGTGGGCCGCTGTTTCAAAGAGGACCAGACATTCCGGATCGATCATTATCTTGGCAAGGAAGCGGTGCAAAACCTGCTGGCGTTGCGCTTTTCAAATATCATGTTTGAGGAGCTTTGGAGCGCCAACACCATTGACCATATTCAGATCACAATTGCTGAAGACCTGGGTGTCGAAGGACGCGGTGGCTTTTATGAAGGTACTGGCGCGATGCGCGATATGGTCCAAAACCATTTGCTGCAACTATTGTGTTTGGTTGCTATGGAGCCCCCCGCTCGGTTAGACGGCGACAGTATCCGCGAAGAAAAATTGAAGGTTTTGAAATCGCTCAAGCAATATAGCGGGCCAGAAATTGACGAGAATGTGGTTCGGGCTCAATATAGTGCTGGTGCGATGGCAGGTGAAGCCGTTGGATCCTACGGTGATGACCTTGAGCTTGACGGGGAAAGCACCACAGAAACCTTTGTTGCGCTGAAGGCCTACATTGAAAACTGGCGCTGGGCCAACGTACCGTTTTATTTGCGTACCGGCAAAAGATTGCCTGACCGGTTTGCGGAAATTGTCATCCAGTTCAAGCCTATCCCGCACTCGCCGCACGCGGGTTGGGGTAAGCAAATTAACCCAAATCGCTTTATCATTCGCATGCAGCCGGAAGACCATTTGGCCCTGCGGATGATGGTCAAAAATCACGGCTCGGCCACCGAGGCTCTCAAGGAAGTTGAGATGAACCTTGACGTGGTGGCGGATGGCGGCGCGCGGCTCGGGCCGTATCTGCGGCTCATTCTTGACGCTGCACGCGGTGATCAAAGCCTGTTTGTGCACCGCGACGAAGTTGAGCACGCTTGGCGTTGGGTTGATAATATTATTGCCCATTGGGAGCATTCGCCTCTGCCGGTCAAAAAGTACCAGGCGGGCACTTGGGGGCCTTACGAAGCGCACGATCTGATGGTGCGAGATGAGCGAACCTGGTTCTACGAGCCCAATGGGCGGCTCGGTGATGGCTAACTGGCACCAGTTTGAAAACCGTGACTATATGGTTGCCGCGCTGAAATCGGCGATAAGCAAGCGGCTGCGGGAGGCGATTGCCTCCGGTCGGCGGGCAAGTTGGGCCGTGTCCGGTGGCTCAACACCGGCCCCTTTGTTTGCGGCAATGCAAAATGAACCGCTGGCTTGGCAAGATATTGACGTTGCCCTTGTCGATGAAAGATGGGTGCCTTTTGATCACTCGCGGTCTAACGAGGCCTTTGTTGTTGGTGCGCTGAAAAATGGCAACGCGGCCCCCGTGCAAGTAACCGGCATGAAAACTGATGATGCAACAGCGATGCAGGCGGTTAAATTGGTAAACCAGCGATACAATGCACTGGCGCAGCCATTTGACAGTGTTTTACTGGGTGTTGGCGCTGACGGTCACACGGCGTCTTTGTTCCCTGGTGCCGAGGGATTGGACCCGGCTTTTGACGTTAATGCTGATACCTGCGTTGCCCTGACGGCCATTCGCAGCGGCGTAACAGGCGATGAGCTTGATCGCATGAGCCTGTCGGCAAATGCTATAGCGTGCTCGCCGCATGTGGCGGTGATGATCACAGGTGCTGCCAAAAAACAGGTACTGGAAGAGGCACTGCAACCAAATTCGAGCCTGCCGGTGGGCCGGCTGAACAAGATGAAAAATTTTGATGTATATTGGGCGCCGTAACGGCGTTTTTGGAAGAAAAAATGACCAATTCTAAACTGCTTGAAATCACCGACCGGGTGAAAAAACGTTCCGCTCAAAGCCGCAGAGACTACGAAGAACGCATCGACGCCATGCGCGGTGAAGGTCGGGCGCGACCACGGCTTTCCTGCGGCAACATTGCCCACGCCATCGCGGCTTGCTCGGAGGCAGACAAAGCAGAAATGATTGCGGATGGCATGGCCAATATTGCCATTGTCAGCGCCTATAATGACATGCTTTCGGCCCACCAGCCCTACCATGCCAAACTTGATCAGATGAAGCGGGCGATCAGCGACGCCGGGGCTGTTTCGCAAATGGCTGGCGGTGTGCCGGCCATGTGCGACGGGGTGACCCAAGGTCAAGCCGGTATGGAATTATCTTTGTTCAGCCGCGATGTAATCGCCATGTCAACCGCCATTGCCATGACCCACAATGTGTTCGACGGTGGCATGCTATTTGGTATTTGCGACAAGATCGTGCCGGGCTTGTTGATGGGTGCTTTGTCCTTCGGCCATCTTCCGTTTATTTTCGTGCCAGCCGGGCCCATGTCCACTGGCATTTCCAATACCGAGAAGGTGAAGGTTCGCCAACAATATGTCACCGGCGAAGTGGGCCGCACTGAACTGTTGGAAAGCGAATCTAAGGCTTATCACAGCCCAGGCACCTGCACCTTTTACGGTACAGCTAACTCTAACCAGATGATGCTGGAGATGATGGGCTTGCAGCTTCCCGGCAGCAGTTTCGTTAACCCGGATGATCCGCTGCGGGCTTCACTGGATTATGCGGCCGCTGAAACCATGGTTAACCTCAGCAATGCCGACAACAAGATAGGTTTGGCGGATATGGTCACCGCGGAATCTATCATCAACGGCATTATTGGCCTGCTGGCAACCGGCGGCTCCACCAACCATACCCTGCATATTGTCGCTATCGCGGCGCGGGCCGGTATCCAGATTAACTGGCAGGATTTTGCTGATCTGTCTGAAATTATTCCGCTGTTGGCGCGGGTTTACCCCAACGGCCTCGCGGATGTGAACGGGTTCCACGCTGCTGGCGGCACGCCGTTTGTGATTTCTGAATTATTGTCTGCCGGTCTTTTGCATGCTGACATTCAAACGGTGCTCGGCAGGGGTATGGAGCCGTTTGCTGCGATGCCGACGCTGCAGGACGGCGAACTTGTTTGGAAAGCCTCACCCGAGAAGCCCGAAGAAACGCTCATTCTCCGCAAAGTCACTGACCCCTTCCAACCAACCGGCGGCCTTGCGGTTATGAAAGGCAAGCTCGGGCAGGCGGTGATGAAAATTTCCGCTGTTAAACCGGAAAACCGGATGATTGAGGCGCCAGCGCTGGTGTTTGAAAATCAGGACGACATGCTCGCGGCCTACAAGGCCGGAAAGCTGGAGCGCGATTTTGTCGGCGTCATTCGGTTCCAGGGCCCCAAGGCCAACGGCATGCCAGAGTTGCACAAGCTAACCCCCAGCCTGGGCGTTTTGCAGGACAAAGGCTTTAAGGTTGCCTTGGTAACTGACGGTCGCATGTCGGGTGCGTCGGGCAAGGTGCCGTCGGCTATCCATGTATCGCCCGAGGCCGCTTCAGGCGGCATGATTGCAAAAATTCAGGACGGCGACATGATCCGGCTGGACCCGGAAAACAGCATGCTTGATCTCATGGTCGACGACGGCATACTCAATGCGCGCATACCCTCAAAGGGCCCATCGCAGCTTCAGACATTTGGCCGTGATCTGTTCGCGACCATGCGCAACACCGTAGCGACCGCTGATGTTGGCGGTTCGGTCTTTTAAAAAAGTAAGGCACGAAATATGACAAGCGTTCAGGACGTATTATCGCAGTCACCGGTTATGCCGGTACTGGCTTTCGAAAGTGTTGATGAGGCGCTGGCGGTTTGCCGGGTTTTATACGAGGCTGGTGTTCGGGTTTTTGAAATAACCCTGCGGCACGACACAGCGTTGGACGCAATCAAAGCCGTTAAAGCGGACCTGGCCGATGGTGCAATTGTTGGAGCAGGCACAATCTTGTCGCCTGACCTAGCCAAAGCGGCCCGCAATGCAGGCGCGGCCTTCGGGGTCAGTCCGGGTCTTACCAAAGAGCTAGGCAGTGCAGTTCGGGCTATGGGATGGGCGTTTTTGCCGGGCGTTTCTACACTGTCTGAAGCCATGGCAGCGCGGGACATGGGCTTTGCCGCGCTCAAGTTTTTCCCGGCGTCGCTGTCTGGCGGACCAGGCTTTCTGAAAGCTGCAGGTAGCGTGCTGCCCGATATCCAGTTTTGCCCCACAGGCGGTATTTCCGCGGCGACAGCTCGGGATTACCTTGCTCTTGCCAATGTGCCAACGGTCGGCGGTTCTTGGATTACACCGCGCGGCGAAGACGGCACAATTGACCTGACTGCCGTTCGTGATTTGGCATCGGCGGCGATAAAGCTATAAACTTTATGGGTGATCGCCGCCCGCTTTTCGGTGCGCGGGCGACAGCAATAAATAGCGTGCAGGAGATGTTGTGCTCAAAGATCTATTGGAATCGTTCGCTGCCAGTGGCCGAGTAGAATGGATCGGGCTGCGGCCGGCACGAAAAGAACCGATGCAGGTGGTGGAAACAGCAGTGGTTGCTGACGCAGGCCTTATTGGCGACAGGCGGGAAAACCCCGGTAAACGAGCGGTTACGCTGATCCAGATGGAACATCTACCGGTAATTGCTGCGCTGGCGGGGCTTGATTGCATTACGCCTGACATGCTGCGCCGTAACATTGTTGTATCGGGTATTAATCTTCTAGCGCTGCGCCACCACGAAATCAGGGTTGGCGGCGCGGTCTTGCGCACCACAGGCCTGTGTGCGCCGTGCAGTTTTATGGAAAAAACCTTGGGCAAGGGCGGATACAATGCTGTTCGCGGCCACGGTGGTTTGACCGCAGAGGTGGTGGAAGGCGGCGAAATTAATTTGGGGTCAGTTGTGGAGCCGGCTTCTCGCTAGTTATCATAAAATTCAACAATCGTTGAATATGACTTGACCTATGAGCGGCGAACACACTAGGTTGGCCACCAAAGGCGGGCGCAGGTTCGCGGTAATCTGCGGAGGGGAGACCGCCTGTGAAGCTAATACATTCTGTGAAACCAATTCATCTTGTGTTTGCATTGTTGCTTGTGATTGCGGGCATCACCATTTTTGTCCTGACCAGCGATATACCACCCGGCGCCAGCGGCGTGCCGCACCCGACAATTGACGGCCTATCTGTGGGCGGTGACGGCGCGGAAAAACTCAGTGTTATCGGCAAAGCGCCCTATTACTTTCAGATCGCGGTTATTTTGCTGGCCGGAACGCTTCTCTACATGGGCGTGCCTGAGCGACGACGTGACCGTCTGCTGCGGATTTGTTTTGGCATCGGGATCGCCTTTGCGCTGTTCGTCTGGGTTATGCTTTTCACTGGGTACGAGACGTACTTGGCGACCGGGCAAACTCGCGTGGTTTTCGGCTTCCCGGTTCCCACCAACTGGATGTTCTGGGGCATTTGGGGCAGTTTTGCTGCGTTTGATGTATTTTACATGGTCGCCTTCCGGCGCTATTTTCTCCATCCTGACGACGAAGCAGCATTCCACGCGTTGGTTCGAGAAACCGAAGCCGAAGCCGCCCAGATGAAAAATCGGGAGGCGAACTGATGGAAGAGTTTCGCCAACCAATCATTCTGGGCTTCGTCGCGCTTTATATGGGCATCTGCATCTGGGTCGGCATTTGGGCGATGCGCCGTACCAAATCAGCTGGTGATTTTTTTGTCGCCGGTCGCGGGCTGGGGCCGATGGTTGTCAGCCTTGCGGTTTTTTCGTCAACCCTTTCAGGGTTTGGTTTTGTCGGCGGTCCGGGCCTTGTTTATGCCACTGGCCTTAGTTCCATATGGATGGCGGTATGTTCGGCGCTTGGATTTGCCACCGGCTATTATTTGATCGCTAAACGCATTCGTATGATCGCCGAAGTGCGCAACGCTATGTCGTTGCCAGATATTGTGTTTGCCCGCTATGGGAGCGAAGCGGCCCGGCTGTTGACGGCAGGCACCATCCTGTTGGGTGTTTTGGGGTATCTGGCAACCCAGATATTGGCGATGGGGCTTGTGCTGCAATCTATTTTGCAAGGCACGGAAATGTTCGCTGAAATCAGCCTTGTCGCCAGTGTGGTCATCTCGTCAACGGTGCTGATTTTTTACTGTGTCACCGGCGGCATCGTTGCGTCCGTTTATACTGACTTGGTGCAGGGCATTGTGATGATTGTCGCGGGCGCGCTGGTTGTTATCACCGCCGCTTACGTGTTCGAGGGCGGGTTCGCTGAGGCCACTGGCATTTTGCTAGCGAATGACGGTGAAGATATAATGCCGTTTGGCACCCTCGGTGCGATGGCGTCGCTGTCATGGTATTTCCTGTTTGGCCTTGGGCTCGCCGGTCAGCCCCATGTGGCTACTAAAATGATGATGAACAGAAATTTGGCGGACAATAAAATCATCCTGCCGATGACCGTGTTTGGGTATGTGATAGCCGCCATGCTGTGGATATCCGTGGGCGTAATCATGCGGGCACTGGTGCTGGGCGATGTTGGGCTGCCACTTGGTAACGCTGATCAGGCCGCTCCCGCGTTTTTGTCCACATATGCACACCCGGTTTTGGCGGGCATTGTATTTGCCGGGTTGTTCGCGGCTATTATGTCGACGGCAGACGGTTTCCTCAACATCGGCGCCGCTGCCATTATTCATGATATACCCAAAGCCCTGCGTGGGCGCTCGCTGGACAACGAATTGTTCTGGGCGCGCATGGCGACGATTATCCTGTCGGTTGTCGCCGCAACAATCGCACTTTACAGCGGCCAGTTGGTGGCGCTGTTGGGCGCTTTCGGCTGGGGAACTTTCGCCGCGGCCTTGGTGCCGGTGGTGCTGATAGGGCTGAATTGGAAGCAGGCCAGCGCGCGCGCCGCCATCGCGGCAATTACCCTTAGTCTGGCAATCAATTTCGCTATTCAGCTATGGTCGATAGAAATTCCATACGGCATTTCAGGTGGGTTTTTGGCGATGTTAAGCTCAATGATTATCTTCATCGCGGTTTCGCTAGCAGAAAAACCCAAGCCACTACCAAAAGATATTGATCGGATAATGGAACTGTAGCGTACTGATCCACAGGAAACAGGTGGACCAACGAATGACCTCAGCAACAATTGTACTATTCTCAAACACACTGCGTTTGGCTGATAATGTGGCCTTGCTGACGGCGGTTGATGCAGGCGATCCGATCATTCCCGTATATGTATTTGATGAGCAGTCTCCGAAGGTTCGTCCTCTAGGGGCA
The DNA here is from genome assembly GCA_021774695.1 of Alphaproteobacteria bacterium. Classification (GTDB taxonomy): domain Bacteria; phylum Pseudomonadota; class Alphaproteobacteria; order Sphingomonadales; family Kordiimonadaceae; genus Kordiimonas. Next base: position 24,961 of record JAJFIU010000119.1, read on the forward strand.
GCATCCAAATGGTGGTTACTGCAGTCGCTCGGCTCTCTGCAGAACGACCTGCGCAAGCGGGGCAGTGATCTGGTTATCCGCACCGGCAACACAGTGGGTGTAATTGGCGCGCTTGCCTCAGAAACAGGTGCCGGGCACGTTTTTCTAACGCGCGGTTATACACCGGGTGCGCGGGTTATCGAGCAATCGCTACATGAAGTTTTGGCTGACAGGAATATTGGCTGTCGGCGGTTTGGCGGGCACTTGCTGCTGGAGCCGGAAATGGTGCGCACCAAAGTCGGCGGCATATATACCGTCTTCACACCGTTTTGGCGCACCGCTTCTGAGTTGATCGATACGATTGAGCCGCAAGCGGCGCCAGACCATATTCTCGCACCGAAGGTTTGGCCCAAAAGTAAAGCCATCAGGTCGTTGGGCTTGGAGCCTAAGCCGAGTATTTGGGCAGACCCGATCGCGCAGCATTGGCAGCCCGGTGAAGCAGCTGCGCATGACCGGTTAGTTGATTTTTTGGAGGGTTCTGTTCAAACCTACAAGCAGGCGCGCGATTTTCCAGCAACCGATGCCACATCGGCCCTGTCGCCTCATCTAACGTTCGGAGAAATTTCACCACGTACTCTTTGGTTTGAGGCCAAAAAACACATGGCTGCCAATAGCGCTACATCCACCGGCGGGGCGCATTTTTTGCGCGAACTTGGCTGGCGCGAATTTTCTGCGCATTTGCTTTTCAACTTCCCCGAAATGCAAACCGAGCCTATGCGCAAGCAGTTCGCGAAATTCCCGTGGGGTATGGGCAAAACTGACCATGTACGTGCATGGCAAAAGGGGATGACCGGGTTTCCAATTGTTGACGCTGGAATGCGCCAACTATGGCAGACAGGATGGATGCATAACCGGGTGCGGATGGTGGTTGCGTCGTTTCTGGTTAAAGATTTGCTTTGGCATTGGCGCGACGGCGAAGCCTGGTTCTGGGACACGCTGGTGGATGCAGACTTTGCCAATAATATTGCCAGTTGGCAGTGGGTGGCAGGCTGCGGTGCGGATGCCTCGCCTTACTTCCGGATTTTTAATCCCACCACGCAGGGCGAGAAGTTTGACGCTGGTGGCGGTTATGTGCGTCGGTTTGTGCCCGAACTGGCGGCCCTGCCGGACAAATATATTCATAACCCCTCAGAAGCCCCGGCAGACATACTTGAAATGGCGGGGGTTAAGCTTGGGCACACATACCCCAACCCCATCATTGACCGCAAACTGGCCCGCGAACGCGCACTCGCAGCGCTGTCTAGCATCAAACAACTCTAACGTCGTTGCACAATTATATCGGCGTAGCGCATCGTATTAACGCCGCATAAGCTCTATATGTTAGTGGTTAATTATCGAATTGGGATGTTGCATGACTTTTTTGCGCCGATTGTCGGCGATGCTAATTTTGTTCGTCGTGGTGGCCTTTGCCGCGTCGCCGTTCATAGCGCCTTGGTTGCTTGAAAATAAAATACGTGCCGAATTCAGCAGGGCAACCGGTAGTCAGCTGAGCTTGGGCTGGGCGCTGTTCAATCCCTTTAGCTTGTCGCTGACAACCCGCAACCTGGAGGTCAAAAACGCCCGTGGTGACCGGTTAATTCTTCTCCGGTCCGCAAAATTTGATTTTGATTGGTCCGATCTGCAGGCCGGTTCAGGCAATGTGAAGAGTGACGAACTCCAGGCCAGCTGGAAACGAACAGGCAATGAAACGGTGATCACGTTGGATCATGTATCGCTCGCTGTTTTTGACGGCCTGCAAACGGTCAGTGATTTCCGGGTGATGTCAGGTTCGGCCCATGGCTCGATCCTTTTGGCATCGGACAATGACATTATGGCGGATATCTATCTGCAGGTGCACGATCTAGTTTTGCAAGGTCCGCCGGACTTGCCCGATGCGCGGGTGGAAATAGCTCGAATTCACGGTCTTTCCTATGACAGAAACCTTAATCAAATCACTGTCAACTCGCTATCCTTAGACCGCCCGCAAATAGATATTGTGCGAACCGACGAAACCGCTGCCCCGACCAACAAGTCAGCACTTGGGCCGAAAACCAAGCCTGCCAAAGCGGGTTTGAACCTATTAATGCCAGATGTGTATATGGAAAACGGCGAGGTCACTTTCACGGACAAAAAACGGTCCGGTGACCCTGTGGCATTCACTGAACTTGCAGGCCGTTTCACAAATGTGGTGATAGGAAATACTATCGGTGCTGCATTTGACCTGACGGCGTCTATCGCTGGAGAAAGCCAGCTGGCGGTTGCGGGTCAATTCGGACAAGGCAATATCCTCAATGCTTCAGCGCAGCTGCGTCTGGACAATTTAAGCTACCGACACCTGACACCCTATATGTTCCATTTGTTAGGGCGCAGCGCTGACGCGGGAACCGCCTATATGGATATAGATATGGCCGTTGTCGACGATATGCTCGAGGGCACGCTCTCCTTAGTGTTTGACCAATGGAAATGGGGGGCAAAAAACCCTGATTTTGACGGAGACCCGGCACCGGTTCGCAAGGCATTTAATTTATTGGAAGGCAGCGGCGGTCGCGTGCGCATGACCATACCGGTTGAAGGCAACCTCGCCGACCCAACGTTCAAAGTTGATGCTGTCGTTCGCCGGGCAACCCGCAGGGCTATCGGCGACATAGTTGGCGCGCCTTTTAAATTGCTTGGCAGTCTCATTCCTGGCGGCAAAAGCGATTTGGATCTGGACAAGATAGAGTTTGCAGCGTCATCCGCCGACCTGACGCCGCTGGATCGCTCCAAATTAAATGCCCTTGCCGTTGCAATGAACCTGCGGCCGCAGCTACAGCTCAGAATTGACGGTATTGCAATTTCAGCCATTGATCTGCCTGACCCCAACAGCGCCCCACATGGTGCCGACGAGGAGGTCGAAAGACTGCAGATATTGGCCAATCGCAGGGCGGAGGCGGTTTATAACCTGTTGGTTGGTGCGGGCGTAGACGCGGGCCGCCTCTCGATTGATATTTTGCCTCTGGCCGAGACAGCAAAACGAAAAAAACCGATTGTCCGGCTAGAGATTAGTGAATAATTCAGTATAGGGATTGTCCTGCAAGGCAAATCGGCCTGCTGTACGCGTCTGTTTAATTCATTGAAATCAGCTTGGCGGCAAACCACATGAAAGAACAATTGTTTTGTGCTGGATGATGAGGGGGACGTTATGGCCGAAGAAACTTTTTCTGCTCGTTGGAGCAAAACCGGATTTGAAATTGTCGGCATCGTGTTCGCGGTTTTGCTTGCCTTGTGGCTGGAAGGCTGGCGCGAAGATGTAGAACTGCAGCAACGCGTTGATGATCATCTGGCGCGCATTCATGCGGAAATTACTGAGAACAGATCAGGTGTTCAATCCTCCATCATCAGCCACCGCGCCTTTATCGAGGGCCTTGATGCTGCGCTGGACGGCGGCCAAATCGAAATGAAAGTAATCGCACCCTATTTAATAGTTGAAGGGGGCTCAACCAGCGATGCTGCCTGGCGCTCGGCGCAGATGTCACAAACTATTGGCCAGATGCCCTTGGCAACTATCGGCACATTGGCCAGCCTTTACGATACCCAGGCTTACTATGCCGACTATCTGAATTTCTTTTTCCAGCGCTATGTAGATTTGACTACTGAAATAGAAGCCGACCCGAACAACCATGTATTGATCAAGAAATTTCGCCAGCACTTGGCAATCACTAACTCGCTCGCAGAACAGGCTCTGGAGCGATATGATACATTTCTGAAATCAGCTCAATAGAGGCTATTTCAGCCCTAGTTCTTGCAGTATTGCCTCGGTGTCAGCACCCTTTTTGGCAGGGCCACTGGATATTTCTGGCTCGGTTCGGGAGAATTTCGGCGTTGGTGCAGGTTGCATTAGTCCGTCTACTTCAACAAAGCTTTTGCGCGCTTTATTGTGGGGGTGCTTGTGGGCTTCCCAAAACGGCAAAATCGGCGCGAAACAGGCATCGGTTCCGTCCAGCAATGTTTGCCACTGGGATGAAGTTTTTGTTTTAAGCAGGTCGGCAAGTTCCGCCTTCAGACGCGGCCATTCCGCCGGGTTCATATGGTTTTGCATCCATGTTGCATCCAGCCCGGTTTTTTCAACAAATAGCTGCATAAATTGCGGCTCTATTGCCCCAAGGCTGACAAATTCGCCGTCGGAGGTTTCGAATGTGCCGTAAAAATGCGCGCCGCCGTCCAACAAGTTAGCACCGCGTTTGGGTGCCCACAGTCCGCTCTCTTTCAGCGAGTGGAAAAGGGACATCAGCGCGGACGACCCCTCCACCATACTAACATCAATGGTTTGGCCCTTGCCTGATTTTTGCGCTTCTAGCAGCGCACACACCAATCCAAACGCCAGCATCATGCCGCCGCCGCCGTAGTCTGCCATTAGGTTTAGAGGCACAGTGGGCGGCGAACCTGCCGGGCCGACCGCATGCAATGCGCCCGATAGTGCAATATAATTGATGTCATGGCCCGCGGTTTCGGCAAGCGGCCCGGTTTGCCCCCAGCCGGTCATGCGGCCATACACCAGTTTGGGGTTAACCGCCGCGATTTCGTCGGGGCCAAGGCCCAGTTTTTCCATCACGCCGGGGCGGAAACCTTCAAACAGCGCGTCTGCTGTCTCGCAAAGTTTCAGGAAGGCGGTTTTGCCGTCTTCGGATTTCAAGTCCAACTCGATCGAGCGTTTGCCGCGCCGGTTAATATCAACGCTGAGTGCCAACAAGCCGGGGCCGGCCCGGTCAACGGCTATGACCTCGGCACCCATATCGGCGAACATCATGCCAGCAAACGGGCCGGGGCCAATGCCGACAACTTCGATGATCCGGTATCCTGACAATGGTCCCATTGGGTGCCTCGCTGTATTCCATTGGCTGCTTTACTTGTAGACTAACGGGCTGTCAGCATGTTGCAAGTATGCAAAGGTGGAAAAACACTTAATTGAAACGGCTAAAATAAAAGGTTACATAGTGTATAGGTGAAGATAATTGCCAAATGGGGGAGAGATCATGGAATTCCTGATAATTATAGGCCTTCTGCTGATGTTGCTTTATTGGATGTATGCGAGGGCAATCCATATTAAAAATCGGGCTTTTGAAGCGGCGTCTTCAATTGAAGTCCAGTTGCAGAAGCGGCGTGATTTGATCCCAAACGTGCTAAAGCTGGCAAAGAAATTTATGGACCACGAAAAAAAACTATTAGGAGAATTGACGAAATTGCGCGTACGCGCGAATTCTGCTGTTAGTGGCCCTGATGCTCTACCTAAAGGACTTGAGCTCGATAGCACTATTAACAGGGCACTTGGTCAGTTCTTTGCCTTAGCAGAAAATTACCCGGACCTTAAATCACAAGTAGCGATTGTGCGGGCACAGGAAACCTACGAAGAAGTTGAGGGGCACATCGCTGCCGCTCGTCGTTTCTATAATTCTGCGATCACCGACCTAAATGGTGCGCTGGAAACGTTTCCAATGTCGTTTTTTGCTAAAATGGTCGGAGCGAAAAAGCTACCCTATTTCGAGGCGAACAGTGACGTTGCGGCTCCAGTCAATGCCGAGGATTACCTTTGAGATCAAGCGGCAAAGAAGAGCCGTTGGTCTATGGGCGTCGTCGCAAGCAGAAGTTCAAAGATTATGAAAAACTGAACGCGGTGGTGATGCCGAAAGAAGAAGTCGTCATTCCTCCATACCTTGCAAAAATTATTGATTCTTTCGAACAGCGCCGGAGACTAAAAAATATCCTATTTTTTATGGGAGCAACGTTAACTGTCGTTGCTGCATTCTTTGCCTATAATAGTATTCCAGATCGAGGTTTACTTGCGACAATTCTATTTGGTGGCGGCTACCTTTCATATCTACCCCTAAAAATGCTGAAAAAGCAGTTTAAGAATAGCTTGATCCCGCAGATATTGAGCGAATATGGCTTTGATTATGATCAAGAAGCTCAAGGGGTTTTCCCATCAGACTATATGGCCATATTGCCAAGCTACACGTGGTCCAATCTTTCGGATCATTTTTGGGGAAGCGATAGAGGAATTAAAATGAGCGTTGCTGAAGCCCGCTTAGAGAAGAACTTTGGTAAATATACGCTTACTGTGTTTGACGGTCTTCTTTGCCGGTTTGACTATCCAAAAATGGCAACGGCGCAGGTGGCGGTAAAATCGGATAGCGGCCCAATTGAAGAGGTTTTTAATGGTGTTTTTACCAATAAACAGCGTGTGAGACTGGAAGACCCGTTATTTGAATCCAAATTCGAAGTTTATAGCCGTGACCAGGTCGGTGCGCGTTATATTCTAACTCCTACAGTGATGGAACGCCTAATTGCCTTGGAGCGGCAACACAATGGTTTGCGGGCTATATTCCGTAATAGGGAGGTTTTGCTGGCAATTCCGGATGGCCCTAATTTGTTCAATCCTGGTAACTTTATACGACCGCTGAATCGAAAAATGGTGCAGCAATTTCATCAGGACGTTACTATCATGAAGGCCTTTTCTGACGCGCTAAAGCTAAATGCCAAGACAAAAATTTAGTATCCAATAAATGTGTTATTTTTAGTTACTTGGGTGCCATTCGCGCGGCGGCGTCCATGCGGATGGTCTCACCGTTAAGATAGGCGTTTTCAACAATATGGCCAGCAAGCTTGGCATATTCTTCAGGTTTGCCTAGTCGCTTGGGGAAGACTACCTGCTGCGTCAGGCTCTCCACTGCCGCTTCGGGCAGGCCGTCGAACAGCGGTGTGTGGATGAAGCCGGGTGCAATTGCCATCACCCGGATGCCTTGGCGGGCAAACTCGCGCGCGGCGGGCAAGGTCAGGCTGACGATGCCGCCTTTTGACGCCGCGTAAGCCGCTTGGCCGATCTGGCCTTCATAGGCTGCAACTGAAGCTGTGTTGATAATAACACCGCGTTCGCCGTCCTCGCCGGGTTCGTTTTTGGCCATGGCTTGCGCGGCCTCAGCCAACATGTTGAAGCTGCCGATCAGGTTAACACCGATTACACGGCGGAAATGGTCTATGGAATGGCGGTTGCCTTCCCGGTCCATTACCTTCTCCGGGGTGGCGATACCTGCGCAGTTTACTGCCACATCAAGGCTGCCGAATTTTGACACGGCCACTTCCACGGCGGCCTTCACGTCGGCCTCGCTGGTGACATCGGTGCGCACATAAACCACCGAACCGCCAAGTTCCTTTTCCAGCGCGAAGCCCATGTCGTCGTTGACATCAACGATGACGGCTTTGGCACCGTTTTCGACAAATGCTCGTACAGTTGCTCGGCCAAGGCCAGATGCGCCGCCTGTTACCAGTACGGTTTTGCCGTTAATGTCCATGACGTATCTCCGATGAATTGATGCGTTTAAATTTGCGCGACCATAAGCGATGCGGATGACCGGCTGCAAGAAACATTATGCCCATTTTGGGCGGATGCCTGAATTTATCGGATACGCCCAAAATAATTATCGAAAATAACAAACACTGACCGGCCATCATATTATTGTGATGGCTGCCATTGGCTGTTAAAGCTTGGTATTCCTGCGGCAAGCCCCATATCGCTGTCTCGGGGTGCGGCACTGTCACTGCCGCGCTGGATGCAAAAACCGGGAGATGCTTGATGGATTATGATTACGACCTGTTTGTTATTGGTGCGGGCTCGGGCGGTGTGCGAGCCAGCCGAATAGCGTCTGGTTTTGGTGCCAAAGTTGCTGTGGCGGAAGAATTTCGTGTCGGTGGCACCTGCGTTATCCGCGGCTGTGTACCCAAAAAGCTGCTCGTGTATGCATCCCATTTCGCCGAAGATTTCGAAAGTGCGCGTGGCTACGGCTGGGATGTGGGCGAAAGCTCGTTCAGCTGGGAAACGCTGATTGCGCGCAAGGATATTGAAATTGACCGTTTGAACGGCCTGTATATTAAAAACCTTGAGGCTGCGGGTGTTGAAATAATCAATGGCCGCGCCACCGTGGAAGGTCCAAACAGTGTTCGGGTCGGCGACAAGGTCATTACAGCCAAAACCATT
>JAJFIU010000120.1 GCA_021774695.1 Alphaproteobacteria bacterium
ATCGCCGGCATCAGCGCCAGCACCGCAACCCCGAACAAATCCATGCTTTTACGCACACCCGCAAGCGCACCGCTGACCGCGAAAACAAAAATGCCTACCAAATCAAGAATTAGTATCAGTTCATTCATTCGTTTCTTTCAACCTAACCCGTCTGGTCTTTCAACCTAACCAACCCGGTGACTATCGCAGCGGACCAATTTATAAACCAGACAGAGTTTTTGGCACCAGATAACTATCATCGCCGTCTCGCCAGCGCGCGACCTGAATGCCGAACACGTTTTCCAGCAATTCATCGGTTAGCACATCTTCGGGCTTGCCGTCCGCAACCAATTCCCCGCCGTCCAACACCAACAGCCGGTCGCAGTAATGCTGCGCCAGGTTAAGATCATGCATCACAACCACGCCGCCGTGGTGTTCGTCAACTTGCTCGTGCAGTAATGCCATCATTTCCAATTGGTAATGTGGGTCAAGCGACGCCGCTGGCTCGTCGGCGAACAGATAAGGTGCATCTGCTGCCAGTGCGCGCGCCAGCATCACTCGCGCTCGTTCGCCGCCAGACAGGCTGGTGACAATACGGCTGCGGAACTCACCAACGCCGGTTTTTTCGATCGCTGTGTCGATATGCTGGTGGTCCGCATCCGACATGGCCTGCCATGGGTTATTGTGCGGCACTCTTCCCAGTTCCACCACGCTTTGCACCGACAGCGGCCAGTGAACTGGCCCGCCCTGCGCCAAATAAGCGAACAGCCGCGCCCGCTCTTTAACCGCCAGTGACGACAGCGCCGTGTCGCCGACCAGCATCTCGCCGCCAGCAACATCTACCAAACCGAGAAGCGCGCGCAACAAGGTGGTTTTCCCGGCGCCGTTGGGGCCAACAAGGCCAACAAGTTCGCCGGTACGCAGTGTCAATTCGACGCCGTTCAGCACTCGTTTGCTGCCATATTGCACGGTTAAATTCTGTATCGAAATTTCGCCTGAAGCAAAACCCGGCATCGCCCCCGTAATTACCCCGGTCATCGCCCCGGTCATCGCCCCGGTCATCGCATCGACTCCCGGGTTTTGAAAATGATGTACAGAAACACCGGCGCACCGATCACGCCCATCACAACTCCGAGCCGCAGTTGGCCACTACCGATAGGCAGGCGGGTGATGATATCAGCCAACAAAAGCACAAGCGCGCCCATCAGCGCGCTGGGGAACAATATGCGCCTAGGCTCAAACCCAATGAACGCGCGGACAAAATGCGGCACCACCAACCCAACAAACCCGATAGCCCCTGCAACCGCAACAGTTGCCCCCACCGCCAGCGCGGTACCAACAACCACGCGCAAGCGCAGGCGTTTCAAATCAACGCCCAAGGTACGTGCGGTTTCCTCGCCCAAGCTAAGCGCATTAAGCCCTTGCCCGGCACCAGCAACACACAGCGTGCCTGCCGCAATGAAAGGCACAGCCAAATACAAATCGTAGAATGTGCGACTTTCAAGCGAGCCCATCATCCACAGGATCATTTCCTGCAGGGTCATCGGATGCGGCGCAAAGTTCATCACCAGCGAAATGCCCGCTGCCGCAAGGCTTGAAATGCCTACACCGGCCAGAATAAGCGTCAATACACTGGTTTCGCGCATGGATATAAGCACCAAAAGCGCAGTGGCAATAAGTGCGCCGGTGATCGCACCGAATGGCACCAAAAAAGAAATTGCTGACGTTGTGCCCAGATAAATGACGACCACAGCGCCCAAACTGGCAGAGGCCGAAACACCAAGCACGCCTGGGTCAGCCAGCGGGTTACGTAGCAACCCCTGCAACAGCGCGCCGGAATAGCCAAGAACACCGCCGCACAGGATAGCCAACACTATTCGCGGCAGTCGCAGTTCCTGCACAATGATGTTGGTAGCGGCATCCGCGCGGCCCATCAGGCCAGCCAAAAACTGACTGCCCGTGAGGTCTGCCTGACCAAAAAAACCGGCAGCAAAAGCCGTTACCACTAGGGCAATGCCCAACACTCCATTAAGGCCGAGCGGTGATATCAGGCTGGATTTGTTCATCTATCGTTACCGACCTGTTTGAAAATTAGCATTTGGCAAAAGCTATAGGCCTTACCCCAATTTGTCAGCAAAGCATATTGGTTGTCAGCAAAGCATATTGGCTATTGCCCTGCAATACATCACCCAAAATGATGGCTAACCGGAATGCTAGTGGTATTTTTGACCGCTGTCAGTGCGATTGAGGAGCTGATTTCACGAACACCATCGATATGAGACAGGCGTTTCCAGAAAAAATCCTCATAAGCCTGCACGTCTTTAACCAAAACTTTCAAAATGAAGTCGATGTCTCCCATCAGGGTGTGGCACTCCATCACCTCAGGGAAACTGCTTACTTTTTCGATAAATTCGGGCAGGCTGTCGCGGTTCTGTGCTTGCATTTTCACCTGGGCAAACACCATGACACCAAGCCCAACCTTATTGGCATCCAGCAGTATGGTCTGTTTTTTGATAACGCCGTCGGCTTCCATCTTTTGAATGCGCCGCCATACTGCAGACCGACTGGACGCTACTTCGTCGGCTAGGTCTGACAAAGAAATACGCGCATCGTCCTGCAACCGGTCGAGAATTTTTGCATCCGTTTCATCCAAACTCATAAATTCGTCCCGTTAAATAGGTAAATAATGAAATAACTTCTCATATTTTAATAAATAAAGTCAATGATAGGAACCCTATTTCAGCAAAGCCGCACTAAATTGGTCAGGTCAGCAATTAACAGGAGGTTTCAATGGTACTGACCGGTAATACCCGTACCCGTTTTTCGGTTCACGCAGATTTTGAGCCCAGCACGCTCGCGCGTGTTCTCGAACTATTCAGTGTGCGCGGCCTATCATACGATACGATGAGCGCACGCAAAACCACCGACGGCCTGCAATGGATTGAACTACATTGCAGCGACGTGGAAGACCAACACGCCGGGGTACTGCTTAATAAAATCCGTCAGATTATTACCGTGCGTACAGCACGCATTGAAACCACCCTTCTAGCGACCTCCTGAGTTGAAAATGCCGGGCGACCGACCGGCCAAAAACCCATGACGCTGTGACTTTCCCAAGGGCCGCAGTTTCATGGGTCTTCTTTTGCGCGGATTCCCAAACCTACCAGCCACGACAATATTCTTAGGCGGCGGGGTTGTTGACAGTAGCGTCTTTAATGAACTGGGTGAACATTTCGCCGAATTCTTGCAACTTGTTGGCGCCGACACCGTGGATGTTGCTAAAACTTGTTAGTTCAGTTGGCTGATTAATCGCCATGTCGCTCAGGCTTTTATCTGAGAATATAATGTATGCTGGCACGGACCGTTCGGTTGCTATCGATTTGCGGAACGCTTTAAGTGCTTGAAAAAGCTCCCTCGTCTCGTCAGGCATATCATCAGCTATCCGCGTCGCGGGCTTGCGCGAAGCTGCGCCAGTTTTCCGTTTTTGCAACACGTCGGGGCGAAAACTAAAGGTTGCTTCGTCCCTCAAAAGGGTACGCCCCTTGGGTGTAATTTTCAGAGAGCCAAACTCTACGTCAGCAATGATAAAGTCATGCGCCATAAGCTGGCGGGCGATTGATTTCCAGTCATTGATGGAGAACTCCTGACCAACGCCGAATGTCGGAATGGTATCGTGCCCGCGCTCCTGAATCTTGGGGGTGAGCTTGCCTGTTAAAATATCTGCGATATGGCCAACACCGAAACTTTCGCCTGTTCTGGCGATGGCCGAAAGAAATTTACGTCCCGCGGTGGTTGCTTCAATAGTTTTTTTCGGGTTGATACAACCGTCACAATTGCCGCAAGCTTCGACGTCCAATGTATCACCAAAGTAAGTGAGGAGCGTCCTGCGCCGACATGCCGGGGCTTCGCAGTAGCTAAGAAGTGAATTGAGCCGTTGATGTTCGCGGCGTTTGTGGTTCTCGGCTGAGGCTTCATTATTGATAAACATGCGCCGCATGGCAATATCTTTCATGCCGTATAGCATGTGGGCTGCTGCTGGTTCTCCGTCGCGCCCTGCCCGGCCGATTTCCTGATAGTAAGCCTCGGGCGATGCTGGCAGGTCGGTGTGAAAAACAAAACGAATGTCTGGCTTATCGATGCCCATACCAAAGGCAATGGTGGCAACCATAATCAAATCATCTTCGGTCATGAACCGGTCGAGATTGGCTGCGCGCTGATCGCCCGGCATCCCCGCGTGGTATGACAGGGCGCTAATGCCTTGATCGTTGAGAAGTGCCGTGACCTGTTCGGTTTTTTTCCGGGACAGGCAATATATTATGCCGTTTTCCGGCCCAAATGACTGGCGACGAGACTTAATGAAACCCTGCAATTGCTGTTTCCAGCTGTTTTTGATCTCAACCGTGAGGCTGATATTGGGCCGATCAAACCCTGCCAGATAAGTTTTTGCCTTGCCGGTAAACATTTTGGCAACAATCTGGTCCCGAGTAGCCTGGTCTGCGGTTGCAGTAAGAGCAATGATAGGCACTGCAGGAAAACGCGTATGCAGTTGTGACAAGGCTTCATACTCGGGCCTGAAAGCTGCGCCCCACTGAGAGATACAGTGCGCCTCATCAATTGCGAACAGGCTAATCTCAAGGTTGCCGATTGCCTCAAGCATGCCAGACATCATCAACCGCTCGGGGGAAACATAAAGAAGCTTCAGTGTTCCGTCGTGTATTTGCTGCCAAACGGCTGTGTTGTGCTCGGGCGACGTGTTTGAGTTGATCGATGCAGCAGCCACGCCCAGAATATTCAGCGCTTGCACCTGATTTTGCATCAGCGATATCAAGGGTGACACCACAATTGCAACGCCGCTTTTCATCAGGGCCGGGATTTGAAAGCAAAGCGACTTACCAGCACCCGTTGGCATCACGGTGAGCACACTGTTGCCCGCATTTATATCGGCTATAACCTCAGCCTGACTTCCCCGAAACGCCGGATAGCCGAATGTGTTCTGCAAAATAGAAAGAGCGATAGAGTGAGCGTCTGGCACGGGCGCGGCAGTCCTTAAAGGGGGATGTTACATCTAGGGTCAGACCTACAAGCTTTTTCGGTCAACCAGTGGCCGAAAATCTCAAAGGTTTACTAGCTAGATGTTTATCCAACTACCTGCATGAAAACAATGCTCAAAAATCCAATGCCTTGCTGTTACTCTTTGGGCTGAAAATACATCGTGGGTGTCGGCGCGGGGTTAGGGTATAGCCGCGACGCATCTGCGCCCTCATACATCACCCCGTTTTGCATCACCCAGCGCACGGCGCGTGCATTTTTTACGTCCGTCAACGGGTTCTTGTCCAGCACAACCAGATCAGCAAACTTGCCCACCTCAATTGAGCCAAGCTCGTCGCCGAAACCGTGATATTTCGCGCCGTTGATAGTTGATATCTCGATGATCTGCTCGGGCGAAAAACCACCCATCTGATACAGCTCCATCTCCCAGTGCGCATCCAGTCCGCTCATCTGGCCGTGGGCGCCCATCTGCAACGAAACACCCGCTTCATAAAGCGCTTTAAGCTCAGCCGCCATTTTTGGAGCATATTGCTCGTCGTCACGGAAGAACGTGGGCTGGCGTGTGCGCAGCAACTCGTCCCGCGTTTGGAATTTCAACAATTTGGGATCTTCCCAAACCCGCTCGGTGCGGTGGAAATAGG
>JAJFIU010000013.1 GCA_021774695.1 Alphaproteobacteria bacterium
AGCCAACGACATTACATCCGCCGCAGCAATAGATTGAGGGTGCCTAGCCAAAAGGGGCATCTGTGCGCGAATGGCATCTACAACCTTGCTATCTGATTTAATGATACCCGCCAGCGGCGGGGAAATCTTCAAAAAACCTTCAGCAGCTCTTTTGATTGCTTCATATACTTTTTCGCCGTCTTTTTTTGTTGCGACATTGTTGACGACAATGGAAATTTTGGCGTCCGGGTTGCGGGCGACGGTTAATTTGATGAAAGCATAGGCATCGGTTAACGATGTGGGGTCGCCGCTCATAACCACCAATATATCGCCGTCATGGTGCGAAAGTATGGATACGGACGGGTCTATGCCAGCTGCCAGATCAAGCAGCACATGGTCATATTCCTCTGAGTAAGTCACAAGGTCATCCCGCAGGGCGGTTAGTGTTTCGGTTGCCAGTGATCCCAGCGCGCCAGAACCGGATTTACCTGCTATCACGTCAAATTTGACGCCTACGGGATCGCTGAATTTGGTAACAGACTGGGCCAGCGTAGCATCGCCTGCTAAAATAGACCCAAGATCGCTGTCCGGTACTATCCCCAGCTGAATGTCCACATTGGCCAAGCCAAAGTCACCGTCAAACAATAGAACTTTTCGCCCTAACCTTGCCAGTGCATGCGCGAGCGTGACCGATAGCCAAGTTTTTCCCACACCGCCTTTTCCCGACGCAACGGTGATTAGGCGACTAGCAGAATTTGTTGTTTGTTTGGTCATTGGATTTGCTCTTTTTTGTCGAACGCGGCGCGACTGTTAGGCAGGGACGTCAGTAATCTGGCAAAAACTGAAGGCGTTGCAGGTTCAAGCCCTTCGGCGATGAAGGGGCTGCGGCTGATACCAGCCAATGACAAGTATCCGGGCCGAGCCGCCATTATCAGCCCGGCATAGCGCCGAGCGGCATCGAGGCGTGTAGCGATGAACCGTCCACATCCCATGCGTGCGAATACACCGGCAATTTCTTGTGCATCCAGCGGATCTAGCCCGGCGGGCATCACCAAAACCGGTTCGGCATCAACGGCTTGAATAAATTTCAGAAGGGTTTTTAACTCGTTAATATCAAAGGGATTTGTACCGGCAGTATCAATGATGGTCAGGTTTGCTGTGGTCGGGTGTGCGCGCATCACGGCGGCCAGCTCCTCGGGTGTTTCTGCGGTGGACACTGTTTGTTTCATCAGCTGAGCAAAATGATCTAATTGTTGAACGCCGCCCGCCTTAACCGTGTCTGTCGTTATTAAATGCACACTCTTGTTGTGCAACAGCGCATCTGCAGTGAGCTTCGCCGTTGAAATGGTTTTCCCCACCCCCGGCGGACCAACAAGCATGATCGGGCGTGTGGCTGCGTCAGTAAGGGGGCTGAAGCGTATCACTGTATCGAGGGCAACGGCGAAGGCTTCCGTAAGGCTGCTTGCATCGATAGCTGAGATGGCGGATTTGAAGTGGTCCGCTGTCTCAAACGGCAAAGCGTGATGGTTCAGAACGGCCGCAACATCCGCCGCATCAAATTCTTGGGTTTTGGGAATTGGGTGAGACACCTCAAATTCGACCGGTGTTTGGTTCGGTATAGGCACAGTTTTTGGCGGCGCAGGTGTAGCGTTACCCTCCAGAGCCGCAGTAACGCGAACCCCGTGCCCGTTTTCATCGATTTGCACGATAATGGCATCAGGACCGAGGACATTACGAACCTCGGCCATCACTTCCTGCATTGTCGCCGCGTGAAAGGTCTTGAGACGCATAACCTTTCTGGTCCTTAAATAGCGAGCATATTGCTCTTGTTATAGGAATTTTCCGCAGAATTAAATCTGACCGAGGGTCCTGATTTTGGCCTGCGGATGAATTTCGTTTTGGCTCATGATCACCGTTGCCGGACGGAATCGTTCGATTATTGAGCGCACATAGGGGCGCACCAGCGGGCTTGTAAGCATCACAGGAGATTCGCCTTTTTCGGCTTGCTGGTCATAGATTAGCCGGATTGAATTTATAAATTCCTGCAACTTGGTTGGTGCCATCGCCAATTGTTTTTCTTCGCCTTGCCCAACAAGGCTTTCTGCAAAGGCTTGCTCCCATTCCGGCGACAGCGTTATCAGCGGCACCAGTCCATCCGGATTGGCGTAAGCAGCGCATAACTGGCGGCCGAGCCGGGTGCGAACATGTTCGGTAATGCTGACAATATTTTGTGTAAAGCCTGTGGCTTCGGCCACGCCTTCCAAAATTGTCGCCAGGTCGCGGATTGATACGCGTTCGACCAGTAGGCCTTGCAGCACTCGTTGTAGTCCGGATGTGGTAATCTGAGTTGGGATGATATCGCCGATAAGTTTTTGGTGTTCGCCGGGCAGATCTTCCAGGAGTTTTTGGGTTTCCGCGTAGGAAAGCAGATCTGACATATTGCTTTTAATGACTTCGGTGAGGTGGGTTGTGATGACAGTTGGTGCGTCAACCACCGTGTAACCGCGGAAATTTGCTTCCTCGCGAGAGCCCGAATCGACCCAAGTAGCAGGCAAGCCAAAAGCTGGCTCCGTGGTTGCTTCGCCGGCAATTTGTACGGGTTGCCCTTCAGGGTCCATGATCAACAGCATGCCTGGGCGAATGTCGCCGCGGCCAATTTCAGTTTCTTTAACCCGCAAAACATAAGTGTTGGACGGCAGCTGCATATTATCGAGGATGCGAACCGACGGCATTACAAAGCCCATTTCGCTGGCCAACTGTCGCCGCAACGCTTTGATCTGGTCGGTAAGACGGAACCCGCTGTCATCATTGATCATAGTCAACAGACCGTAGCCAAGCTCCAGTCGCAATTGGTCAATTGCCAGCGTTGCCGAAATTGGCTCTTCAGTCGGTTTAGCGCTTTCTGTCGCTGTGACTTTGGCGCTTGCAACATCGACTATATCTTGTTCTTTGCGGGTCGAGACCGAATAGGCCGTGTAGGCCAGGATGCCGCCAAGTAGTGCAAACGGGATAAAGGGCAAACCCGGCATCAGGCCCATAACAATCAGTAGGGAACTGGATACACCGAGCGCTCGTGGTGCGGCGCTCAATTGGCCAAATAGGGCCTTATCCATTTGGCCCGATACACCGGCCTTGGTCACCAGCATGCCAGCAGCGGTTGAGACGATCAACGCTGGAATTTGGGAGACCAAGCCGTCACCAACGGTCAGAATTGTATAGCGGCTGCTGGCCTCGGCGAATGACATGTCGTTGATCACCACGCCGATTATAATGCCGCCAACAATATTAATGATGGTTATCAATATGCCCGCAACAGCGTCACCACGAACAAACTTTGCAGCACCATCCATTGATCCGAAAAAGGTGCTTTCATCTTCCAGTTCTTTTCGACGGGTGATTGCTTCTTTTTCGTCGATGAGGCCTGAGGATAGATCGGCATCGATCGCCATTTGTTTGCCTGGCATAGCATCCAGACTGAAGCGTGCAGCCACTTCGGCAATCCGGCCGGAGCCCTTGGTGATTACCACGAAATTCACGATAACAAGTATGGAGAAAACGATAATCCCAATGACAACCTCGCCGCCCATCAGGAATTGACCAAAGGCTTCAATAACCTCTCCTGCTGCGTCCGGGCCCTTGTGGCCTTCTGACAATATGAGGCGCGTGGACGCCAAATTCAGCGAAAGTCGCAACATGGTTGCGATCAATAGAATGGTAGGAAAGCTGTTGAATTCCAATGGTTTACTGATGAAAATTGTTGTCATCAACACCATCACAGAAAAGGTGATGCTTGTGGCAAGCATAATATCCAGAAGCCAGCCCGGCATGGGCATAATCAACATCATAAGGATGAAAACCATGCCAAACGCAAAAGCAATATCGGTTCGCTTCATGGCGTTCAGGAATGCGGTAACGGCTAAGTTTCCGCCGGTTGCCCCATCTGCCGCCTGATTGTCCGTTGCCGTGTCACTCATAAAAACTTGCTACCATTTCACCAACGCCCGGAACGGGACAATGGTTTGAACTCGGATCAAACAGCTACACGCGCCCCGCCGTCACCGGGTTGGGGAACAGGTACCCCTTCAGAGTTGTACAGGTTCAGCTTGTTCCGCAGTGTTCTGATCGAAATGCCAAGGATGTTGGCAGCGTGGGTCCGGTTTCCTAGGCAATGCTTCAGCGTATCAATGATCAGTTCTCGTTCGACTTCCGCGACCGTTTTTCCAACCAGGGCAACCTGTGCATCCTCGTCCGCACAACCGCCGCCAGCCGTGCCAGCCTCGGTGCCCGAACCATATGAAGTATCGCTCATGCTTGATGGCATCGCTAGGTTACCGCTGGCGTCTGGCAGCATGATTGCCGCGACAGAAATGTCAGGCCCGTTGGCAAGTAGAACACTGCGGTGCATAGCATTTTCCAGTTCCCGTACATTACCGGGCCATGCGTGCGCTTTCAGAACCGCAACAGCTTGCGGTGAAAGCGGGCGGTTTTCCACTTGATTGATGTCAGCGTATTTTTCAGCAAAATAGACCGATAAGGCCGCAATATCGGCGGGTCGTTCGCGCAGCGGTGGTACACGCAAGTTGAATACATTGAGGCGGAAGAATAAATCTTCTCGGAACTTGCCTTCTTTTACATCTTGCTGGAGGTTTCGGTTTGAAGTCGCGATGATGCGAATATCTACATTTACCAGTTTCGAGCCGCCGACACGGTCAATTTGACGTTCCTGAATCGCTCGCAGCAGCTTGGCCTGCAGGCGTACATCCATTTCGGAAATCTCGTCAAGCAGCAACGTTCCGCCGTCAGCTTCCTCAAATTTCCCGATGCGGCGCGCAATGGCGCCGGTAAAAGCACCTTTTTCGTGGCCAAATAACTCTGATTCCAGCAGATTTTCCGGAATCGCAGCACAGTTTACTGCAACAAAGGGCTTGTTGGCGCGGTGGCTTTTTTGGTGGACAAACCTTGCCATCACTTCTTTACCCGTACCGCTTTCGCCGGTAATGAGCACGCTGGCCTCGGACGGAGCAATGCGTTCAGCAAGCGTCGCAACTTCTTTCATGACGGCGTCACGGTAAATGAACGAATGATTGTCTTCTGCCACAGCTTCCAATACCGCCGCGATAAGCTCAGCGTCTGGGGGCAGGGGAATATATTCCTTGGCGCCGCCGCGAATGGCAGCGGCCGCAATTTTAGGGTCGGTTCCAATACCGCAGGCAACAACCGGAATGGAGAAATGCTCGGCACGAAGCTTTGGTATTATGCTGGGAATATCCAGGGATATTTCGATCATCAACAGGTCCGCGCCTCTGTTCCTGAGGATCGCCAATGCTGAATCAGCGTCGGGAGCGTGTGTTACCTTCGCACCCCTGTCCATGGCCATTTTGCTGGCAGCACCGAGCTGTCCGTCCAATGTTCCAACGATTAATAATCTCATCGTGTTTCTCCGTCCTAATTCAGCCTGCGCACGTTATGACTTGAAAAAAGTCACTCGTTTCGAAGGTGGCAAAATTGTATTCAGAAGCATTTCCAAGCGGCGAGGATTTTCCTTTCGCCGTATGGAGGTTGCTCCCATTGCGTATAAATTATTCACAAGGCCTTCTTCTTCAGTGCAATGCTCTGTTTTGGCCGCAAGCGGTATAAACACCAAATGGGCCAAAACCGCACCATAGAAGGTTGTCAGCAAGGCAACCGCCATTGACGGGCCAATCTCTGTAGGGTTGTCCAGGTTACCAAGCATGCGAACAAGGCCAATCAGGGTTCCAATAAGACCCATCGCAGGGGCCACATCGCCAGCGCGCCTAAGAAAATCCACCGCGCGCATGTGGCGGGCACTTGCCGTACTGGCTTCACGGCGCATAATTTGTTCAATTTCATCTGGCTGAGCGCCGTCAACGACCAACTGCATCGCCTTCATCAAAAACGGCGTGTCTTTGAGCCGTGGTAACAGGCGTTCCAACATCAAAATATCATTGTGTTTTCTTGCTTCGACAGCAATTTTCAAAACCTTGATTGCTTCTTCATTTGGGTCGCGCTGGCCGTGGCGCAGCAGTGTCCAGATATTGTTTGGCAACGATACCATTTCCTGCATTCTGAAGCTGATGGCTGTTACGGCAAAAGTGCCGAGCACAACGATCAGTACGCCCTGCAAATTAATGAAGGCAAGCGGCGTCCCTCCAAGCAGGATCGCACCGATAACCAGCAGAAAAGCGGTCAACATGCCAAAAATGGTGCTCATATGCTTGGCGATCCTTCCATGGTGCCTAAATCGCAGCGCCGTCGAGTTTGATTATTTCGGTCATGGTGACACCCAAATGGTCTTCCACCAAAACGACTTCGCCGCGAGCAACTAGTCTATTGTTTACATATATATCAATGGCTTCACCGACTTTTCTGTCCAATTCCACGACCGCACCCGGCGCAAGTTTTAAAAGCTGGCTCACCTCCAAAGTAGAACGGCCTAGAATGGCCTGTACACGGACAGGAACATCAAAAACAGGTTCCAGCTCCTGTGCGGTACGAACCTGACCATCTTCTTTGGGCGCTAGGTCAGGGTTTTTTGAGCCATCCAAGGACAGATTAGTTAAACTAACGTCTTCAGGGGTATCACCTTCGTTTGCCATCTTTTTTCCCTATCGTTCTATCTCGTTGGCTCGACCCATGGGCCGAGCTATTTTCGGGTCGCCCCGTGGCTAAAGTACCGCCGCGGTTTCGGCTTCCACTGATTGTTTGTTTGCAGTAGCGGAGTTTTGCACTGCACTTTGTTCTGTACTTTGTCCGGTGTTTTGTTCGGTGTCGGAAATCACGAAGCGCTGTACTGCATCTTCTATCTCGTGTTTCACCACGTTATGCTTGCGCTCTGAGCCGCCGTCAGGCCATTCAACGCGGCAATCAAGGGCAGCCATCTGTGGCTCCCCGATCAGCACGATGTCGCCAGTGAAATTGGTAGCATTTTTCATTGTATCAAGCTGTTTGGCGATGGTGTCGCAGATGCTTTCAGAAACCCTGACTACAAGCCTTGGCTCAGGCGCCGCCGTTGCTAGACAATCTTCAATTAGTGCCTGCACTTCCGCCGTCGGTTTCGACCTGATAAGCGCGGTAGATAATTTAGATGCTATTGCATACGACAAATGCACCATTTCCTGCTTCAGGCTGGATTCCAGTTGCTGGTGTTGGTCAAACAACGCTTGCGCTGCGCGGGTCAACTGCGACACAGCTTCTTGCGTTGCCGCTTCAATTTCACCTAATGCCTGAGCGCGCCCTTCTTCGATGCCTTTGGCAAGGCCATCTTTGCGGGCCTGGTCTGCTTCGTTGACAAGACGTTCGATCTCAAGATCGTAACGGGATTTGGCACCGCCATCAAAAGCCTGGTCAAAAGTATATTTAACGGGATTTGCCATCAGTAGATCAACTCATCCTCGCCTTTATTGTCAGACAGTAGAATCTCGCCTGCTTCGGCAAGGTCCTTGGCTTTGTTGACCATGTCCATTTGTGCATCATCAACATCACGTAGTCGCACAGGCCCCATTGCTTCCATATCTTCGCGCAGGATTTTTGCAGCCCGCTCGGACATGTTTGAGAAAAACAAATCGCGCAGCGTGTCGGACGCGCCTTTCATGCCGAGGGCCAGCTTGTCCTTGTCTACATTTCTTAGCAGGGTTTGAACGCCGCTTGGATCCAAGTTTGCCAAGTCTTCGAAAGTGAACATAAGCGCTCGAATACGTTCTGCAGAATCGCGGTTCCGGTCCTCCAGCGCCGCCAAAAACCTGGATTCAGCGCTGCGATCCAAAAAGTTGAATATTTCAGCGATTGTTTCGTGGCTGTCGCGCTGGTTCGTTCGAGCGAGGTTGTTCATGAACTCAACCCGGAGGGTTTGCTCAACCTTGTCCAAAATGTCTTTTTGAACCGATTCCATACGCAGCATGCGCATGATGACTTCCATCGAAAAGTCTTCAGGTAGAACCGATAGGACGCGCGCGGCGTGTTCTGCTTTAATTTTTTGAAGAACGACGGCAACAGTTTGTGGATATTCGTTTTTCAGGTAACTGGCCAGAACCATCTCGTTCACGTTGCCAAGCTTGTCCCACATGGTTCTGCCCGCAGGTCCACGAATTTCATCCATTATTTGTGACACACGATCACCAGGCAACATCTTGCCCAAAAGCCGCTCGGTACTGTCAAATGAGCCGGTCAAATTGCCAACAGTTGACACCTGAGATGCAAATTCAACAAAAAGCTCTTCTACATCCAGCGCATTCACCGAACCCAGCGATGACATATGTTGGGACAATTCTTTCACTTCATCGTCGGTCAGCATCTCCCAGATGCCACGGCCCGATTCCTCGCCGATCGCCAGCATGAATGCTGCGGCCTTTTGAGCGCCTGATAATTTGCCTACCTCAATACTCACAATTGGTCCTCTTTGCTGCCAATAAGGGCATAATCAATAGATTTGGGGTTAGTCGGCATAAAGCCAGTGTCTGACGATTGAAACGGATTCGTCCGGGTTGGATTTAATAATGTTGGCGACCTTCTTAATGGCCGATTCCTGAATACGTCCCTCAACCTGCGCTACATCAATCCGGGTATCTGTTCCCATTTGATCAAGGCCCAGGGAACCTTGTTGGCGCGCGGCCATAACCAGCGCGGTCGCATTCGCGTCGCCTCCGGCTGCAGCTGCCATAACTTCCGGTGTTACCTGCGCTGGGCCAGTAATGGCTGGTGTGTCCGGGATATTGTTCTCCAGCTGTGCCGGATCGGGAGGAGGTGGCGCGTCGGGGATTGCTTCAATCACTCGGATCACGAGGGGACGAACTACCAATAGGATAACCAATATTACCGCTACAAACGAACCACCGGTTGACAGGACATCCACTAAGTCTGCCTTGTTCAAGCCAAAAAGATTGAAGCCAGGGTCTGATGCAACCAACGGAGCTGGGTCGACAAAGCGCAGGCTTTGCACAACCACGGTATCGCCGCGGTTTTCAACATACGGAATAGTAGATTCCACCAGCTGTTGAAGTTGGGTGATTTCACCGGCGTCGCGGTCCTGATAGGCTGTTGTATTACCGCCGTCATCCAGTGTTCTGATACCGTCCACCAGCACAGACACTCTGATTTGGGTCACTTTTCCCGGTTCTTGCACGGTAACGGTTTCGGTTTTAGAGTTTTCGAAATTTGTTGTTTCTTCGGTGGTTTGGCTGTTGTTGCCAGCGCCAGCGGGGCCACCTGCGGCGTCCGGCAGAGCGTTCGAAACCGAAACTTGCCCGCCCACGTCAGTACTCTCGTTGGCACTTTGTTCACGTACATTGGAAGACAAAACGACTTGGCCGTCGGGGTCATAAGTTGTTTCGCTTTTGGTTGTGCGACTCATATCCATATCAACGGATACTTCCGCGCGCACACGGCCTTCGCCGACCCGACGAGCCAACAGTTGTTCAATTTTGTCTCGGTATTGTTGTTCTTTTGACCGGCGGGCATCTTCCAGGCTTGAAAGGCTGGCATATTCGCCTTCAGCCGCGCCGTCTACTAGCAGCCGGCCCATTGTGTCGGAAATGGTTACGCGGTCTGGCGAAAGACCAGGTACTGCCGATGCAACAAGCGCCTGAATTGCCAGCGCTTGCCCCTGGCCGAGTGCGCCGTTGGTTTTCAATAGAATAGACGCTGAAGGGCCCGACCCTTCACGTTGG
Organism: Alphaproteobacteria bacterium; assembly: GCA_021774695.1. Lineage (GTDB taxonomy): Bacteria > Pseudomonadota > Alphaproteobacteria > Sphingomonadales > Kordiimonadaceae > Kordiimonas. The sequence continues at coordinate 9,663 of JAJFIU010000013.1, forward strand.
AACGGTCGCCGTTCCGGCATCACGATATGAACGCGAGCCTCAGAGACAGACCGAATAAATTTGATGGTGCGCGACAGTTCGCCTTCGATCGCCCGCACATAATTAACGTTCAGCTCAAAGCTGGTGCGGCCAAAACTAGATTCCTGGTCGAAAATTTCCTTGCCGAT
>JAJFIU010000121.1 GCA_021774695.1 Alphaproteobacteria bacterium
CGTAGACAGCCCAAGCATTTACACCCCAGTGAAAGAAGGTGATTTGCATTGCCTGTTTTGCCGCTTCAATCGATCTTGGATCCGCATCGGGCGGCGCGAGAAAGTGTGTCATTGGTTCTGCCACGCCGAAGAACAGCAGCCCAATCCCAATGCCCGCCGAAAACAGCATGGCAAACCATGACAGAAAACTATAGTCAGGCTCAGATTCGTTTGGTCCTAGCTTTATTTGGCCGGAACGACTGAAAGCCAAATAAAGGCAAAAAACCAGAAAACCGGCAACGGCTAGCATATATATCCAGCCTACAGTCTCTGCGATCCAGGTTTGAAGTCCAGCAAACATATCGGCGGCCTGGTCTCCGGCCACTAGGGTCAGAATGACCATCAGCGCAATCAAACCTGCCGCTGGGTAAAATACAGGTTTTAGAATTCCGCTCTTATTAACCGGCAATCCGTCTTCCGCAGAAACATTAAGCATACTGATGACAGCTTTCCCTTAGAATTCTAATCACTTACACAACTGTAGAAAAGCAGTTGGAGGCGCGGATTACCTGTTTTATCTATGAAAACCTAGCGTTCCCCTGCGCCGCGTAAAGTTGTAACGATTTGAATTCGAAGTAACAAGAACTGTTATTATGCCTTGGGCATCTCACCCACTTCTAAAATGGGTGATGCATCCAGGTCTTCCGCACTCATCATGGAGGCGATACGCTGCAGAGCGCTAACCAACATCGTGCGCTCCCAATCCTCAAGTTTACGGTACTGCCTCAAAAAGCCAGATTGCAACAGCTCGGGTGCCTCCTCCAGCCGTTTGAGGCCGTCTTCGGTTAGGCAGGCATAGACGATACGCTTATCAGTGTCGGACCGCTCGCGGCGTACCACGCCCGCTTTTTCAAGCCGGTCGAGTATAGAGGTGATCGTTGCTTGGCTTAGAGAGACTTCTTTGGCAACTGCGCTCGGCGAAACCCGCCCTTTACTGCGCAGGGCCTGCATTACCACAAGTTGAGGTGCCGTAAGGCCAGATTGTTTGACAAGCTGTTTTGACTGTAAATCAATCGCACGCGTGATACGGCGAATGGATATCAATATTTGGTCATAGTCACTCATGTGCGGCACCTCTATATACGAGCTTTTCAAATGAACCTTGAACGTGAAAACTCTAGAGTAAAGCATTGAAATGAAGCAACCGATATCATTGCTTGAGGATGCTCGACGAGAGTTGTAATTGATCACCATCTGACGCAGCTGTTCCTAAACCAAATAAACGTCCCTGATTAAATATACTCGTTTGGGATTTAACATTTAGATTAGATTGATTAGATGACGAATTTGAGCAACCCACCACCTGAAATCGGAAGTTTGTCCTTGATGGGCCCCAAAATGAGTTTTCCGAATCAGATCGCTAGCGTGCTTTCTGTCACACGATTTTTTAACAATCTAAATATATTAATTAAATCAATTAGTTATGTGAATATCAATCAGGCTCATAACCTGAAGGCCGTAGGTTCATAGCGAAGCTGATGACGCGCAAAGTAACAAGGCTAATCCGTCAAAAGGTAATCTCAACTAACACTGCCGCAATCGCTTGTCAGGGCATGCTTTCTTCGTAAAGCCGTCGCACATCAGGAATAGTGATTTGGCGTCCGTTGAAAATTGCAAGGCCGTCAGCGTGCAGGTCAGAAATGATTCGCGATAGCGTTTCCTCGCGTGCGCCAACCATGGACGCAATTTGGCGCCGCTTCATTGGTACCTTGAACGCAACCGAACCCTTATCATCCGCATTTGCAGAATGCCGCGACAGCAACAGCAGTAAATTTATCATGCGGACCCGCACTGGGATCAGCGGTGTCCGCAAAGCCAGTGCGTCGCGCGGTCCTGGATCTCGGGCAACGGTTTTTAGATACCGCAAGGAAAGATCACTATTTTCTCGCAGTAATGACAAAACCACAGAGCCTGGAATTAGACACACTTTGATCGGTGTAAGAGCTATGGCTGTCGCAGCGTGCGCTTCTCCCGCGAAGAAACTTCTCCAACCCAGTGTTGATCCCGCCTCGGTGACACCAAAACTGGTTTCGTTGCCAAACCGATCAAACCGGCGTAAAAAAACATGCCCTTCCTCAAGGCAATATACGCCTTTTGGATCATCGCCTTGCTCGAATAGACTGCTGCCTGCCTCATAACCACGGGCAAATTTATTAGAAGTTACACGGGTCAATTCATTAGCGGATAACTCAGCCCATTCAACCTTAGGGCATACCGAACAAGATGCGCACATTGGACCGGTTCGCCTAGTATAGGCCATATCCACTCCCCCAAAATTTCCCAACTTCTTCTAAGCCGAGACCTCACAAGAAATATTATGCGTGAACTAATCTCAATGTACCAACGATTATTGTTGTTTTAGCGGCTATTTCACAACATCGGCATCGGCGTAGAAACTTCGAGCCAGCCATTTGTTGATATATATCAAGAGAAAATATTGATCGAAATGCTACTTGGTTTCGGAAGGGGACCAAGTCACGAACTGTCTATGTTTGTCGCCAGTTCAACAAAGGACAAAAAACAAAATGGGGGAAGGACATACCTTGGGAGATACACCGGAGGAGGATAGATCGGGCCCCATCCTTGTTGCAATTGACTTCTCTGACGATTCAGAAGCTGCAGCCAGTTGGGCAGTCAAGCAGGCCAGCGCGCTGAGAGCGCCGCTGTGTTTCATCCATGTTGTCCATGAACCCGTTGATCAACCAGGGTTTTACCGCGAAAACCCAAGTGATATTACTCGTCCCATGTCGGAAGTGGCGGCGGAAATGCTTAATAAATATATAGCATCTCTGGCCTACAACTTTCCTCGTATAATGGCGTTAAAAGCGGCTGAAGCTATTGTGGTAAGAGGGCTGCCGCCAACACGCATCGTGGAGGCTGCCGAAAAAGTGGGTGCAAGCCAAATTGTTATGGGATGCCGCGGGTTGACCGGAATGCCGCGTCTGATGGTCGGCTCCCAAACAGAACGTGTGCTCCAGCTTTCCCCAATTCCTGTAACGGCTGTAAAAGCTCCGGGCAAAAACGGAGATAACCAGGATGCGTAACCTAACAGTATCGCCTGTGCTGGCGTGGCACGCAAAACAACGGTCATTGATTGGTCTGGCAGTTCTATTCTTAGTTTTTCTCATCTGGATTGTCACCACACCTGCGTTTGCTGCGTCGCCGGGCGGCAATGCCATCGACTGGATGGGTATGAGCTTGCAGCTTTTTGGCGGACTTGCACTTTTCCTTTTTGGCATGGAACAAATGGCATCGTCTTTGAAGCAGGTGGCCGGCGAACGTATGAAAGACATTCTCGGTCGCCTGACCGGCAATCGCTTCGTTGGCATGATCACCGGTGCTTTTGTTACGGCGATTATCCAGTCATCGTCCGTAACAACCGTTATTCTCGTGGGTTTTGTGGCCACAGGGTTGATGTCGCTCGCTCAAGCCGTTGGTGTGATTTTCGGTGCCAACATAGGGACAACGATTACCGCACAAATTGTCGCTTTCAAGGTGACAAAATTTGCGCTTTTGTTTGTCACGCTGGGCTTTGGCATGATGTTCGCTGCCAAGAAAAACAAGATAAAACAATACGGCAGTCTGATTATGGGGCTTGGCCTGATTTTTTACGGTATGGCGGTAATGAGTGTCGGAATGAAGCCGCTAAGAAGCTTTGAGCCCTTTATCGAACTGATGGGTAGCGTATCAAATCCATTGATCGGAATTGCGGTTGCTGCGGCCTTTACTGCGCTTGTTCAATCATCGTCGGCAACGCTGGGCGTCATCATTGCACTTGCAATGCAGGGGTTGATCTCTCTCGAAGGCGGGATTGCAATGGCGCTAGGCGCCAATGTGGGAACTTGTGTAACAGCGGGGCTTGCTGCAATAGGCCAGCCACGCGAAGCTGTGCGCGTTGCGGTCGCTCATGTGTTGTTCAATGTCATTGGCGTATTGTTGATAGTCGGCTTCATCCCTTATTTTGCAGATTTAATCCGGTCCGTTTCCCCGAACTACGGGGACATGAGCGGGCAGGCGAGATTGGCGGCTGAAACACCGCGTCAAATCGCCAACGCTCATTCCATCTTCAATGCCATTATAGCAATTGGTTTTATGCCTTTTCTTAGTCCGTTTGCGCGACTATGCGAACGACTTGTGCCGGATCAACCACTCGAAAAATCACTTGTGATCAAGGCTAAATATCTAGATCCGACGCTGCTGGAAACCCCGGTTTTTGCACTAGACAGGGCCCGCTTTGAAATTGGTCGAATGGCCGGGTTAGTCAATGAAATGTTAAAACAGTCCCTGCCAACAGTGATGACGGGAACAGCGGAAGAGTTAGAAGAAATTGCCGACATGGATGCTGATGTTGACGCTCTATATGCCGAGATTATTGACTATCTCGGACGGGTCAGTGTCAAGGAGCTGTCAGATAGTGAAACCAAGCAATTGATGCGCCTGTTTGAAATGGCGCAGCGGATTGAAGACATCGGTGACACGATAGAGACAGGCATGGTTATGTTGGGACTGCGGCGGATAGCGGACGGCATCGTTATAAGCCCGACAACGCTGGAAAAAATAATGGAATTCCACGCACAGGTTGTTCATGCCATGGAGCTAACGGCAGACGTCATCAAAAAGCAGGATGGCAAGAAATTAAAGCAAGTTAAAGGGATGAAACAAGACATAGCCCGGATGGCCGAAGCCGCTGCACGGCATGAAGTATCGCGCCTGACGGCTGATGCCCCTAACCGGGTAAACACCTACACCCGCGAAGTCGAAATTATCGATTATCTAAGTCGTATTTTCAAACGCTGTCGCCGAGTTGCAAAAACAGCGATGGCATCTGCTTAAAGACAGATTGGAATAGAGTTCTGGCGGCCTGTACTCATGGTTGCAAGCTTATCAGATTGTATTGTGTTTTTACAAGCTGGGATACCGTCTAGAAAAAATCTCGCCTTGAAATAACACCCAGAATAGTGCCGTCGCCATCAAGAACAGGTAGGTGCCGGTACCCGCCGCGGTCCATCGACCATAGCGCGTCGCTAACGGACGTCTCGGGCGACGCAAAATCAGGATCGGGCGTCATCACCTGGTCGAGAGTGGCTGTCGCGAGGTCAAAATCGGCATCCACCATAAGCCGCACCATATCACGCTCGGTAAATATACCGACTAATTGCTTGTCTTCCACCACAAGCACCGCGCCGATATCATGAGCCTTCATGCTGTTGGCGGCTTCCCACACAATCGCCTCTGGGGGTAGTGCAACTACGGTCTGCCCAGCTACCAACTCAAGAATGCTTTTTGGGGCCATGTTATTTCTCCCGATGCTTGGCTATTATTCATCGCAGAAAACCACAAAAACAAAAAACTTTCGTTGACCCTTGTCAATGTTTTCCTGTGTCAGTGATCCTAAAGCTAATTTCACAATCTTTTGCAAATTGGTTGGACGGGTTGTACGGGCTGGTGCGCACCTTTTGGGTTGGCAATACGTAGCACGGCCCGTGTCATACGTAGCTGAGAATACGCAATTTAATGAGAAAAACCGCTATTTTTTGAGTTCTGTATTTATCATTTAATGAACCTGGATAGGAAAAAACATGGTTGCTAAAAATCCGTTTTCCGATCTCTTTGGACGGTCGCCGATCAAACCTCTGCAACATCATATTGAAGTTGTTCAAAAATGCGCGCTGCTAACAGTTGATTTATTTGATGCCGTTTTTGCGGGCAATAGAGATGAGGTGCAAGAGCAAATCAATCGCATATTTGAAGTCGAGTCCGAGGCCGATCAGATCAAGAATGACTTACGGGAGCATTTGCCGAAAAGCCTGCTCATGCCCATTGATCGCCGCGATTTACTCGAAATTCTGAACTTGCAAGACGCCATTGCAGATACGGCGCAAGATATTGCTGCCATTGTTCAACTACGACGGTTTGAAGTGCCTGAAGAGTTACAGCAGCCTTTTATGCTGCTGGTTAGAAGGTCTATCGACGCCTGCAATCAATGCTCGCTTATTATAAACGAACTGGACGAACTTGTTGCCACTGGTTTTAGAGGCCGAACCTCCGATGTTGTCCATGAAATGATCGCAGAGCTCAACAAGATTGAATCGGATGCGGATAACCTTGGTAATGATTTAAGCCGCGAGTTATTCCGGCACGACGCGACCATGAGTCCGGTTTCGCTGATGTTGACTTTCCGGGTCGTGGAGCTGATTGGCGGCATGGCTGATTATGCAGAAATGGTTGGCAACCGTCTTCGTCTTGTCTTAGCGCGCTAACAACTCCCAGGGGGGAATTTCAATGGATATTATTAGCCAGTACGGCACTATTTTCGTCATTTTGGCCCTTGTCTTTGGTCTTTACATGACATGGGGGATCGGAGCAAACGACGTCGCCAATGTGATGGGAACATCAGTTGGATCAGGCGCGATTACGGTTAAAACCGCGATCATTATCGCCGCCATATTCGAATTTCTTGGTGCCGCGATGGCCGGAGGGCATGTAACCCAAACCATTCGCAAGGGCATTATTGACGCGAGCGGTTTCGTCGATAACCCGGAGTTAATGATATACGGCATGCTTGCCGCACTGCTGGCAGCGGCTGTCTGGTTGATGATCGCGTCTTCCCGAGGCTGGCCGGTGTCTACCACACATTCGATTGTCGGTGCCCTTGTTGGTTTTGCGATTGCAGCAGTAGGAATGGAAGCCGTGGCATGGGACAAAATTGGTCAAATTGTTGCCAGTTGGCTGGTTTCTCCAGCGCTGGGCGGCGGTATTGCTTTTGTATTGATGATGAGCATTCGCTATCTGATTTTTGAAACGGACCACCCCTTTGAACAGGCAAAAAAATGGGGTCCTGTTTATATTTTCTTTGTCGGGTTTATTATATCGCTGGTGACCATTTTCAAGGGCTTAAAGCATCTCAATATCGAGCTTTCTGTTGAAATGAGTTTTCTTGTTGCTGTTATTTTTGGACTTGTGGTCGCGGCGATTGGCTGGGCCATGATCCGCAGAATTACGGTGGATAAAAAAGCAGACAAAGATTACCATTTTGCCAGCGTTGAAAAAGTTTTCACACCGATGATGATTTTTACCGCCTGTGCAATGGCCTTTGCCCACGGATCCAATGATGTGGCAAATGGTGTTGGGCCAATCGCGGCGGTTTACGGCATCGTGCAAAGCGGCGGAGAAGTTTTGCAGAAGTCCAGTATGCCAATCTGGATCCTGTTGATCGGTGGTTTTGGCATCGTCATTGGATTGGCGACATACGGTTACAAAGTGATGCAAACAATTGGCACCAAAATCACCGAGCTAACGCCGACACGGGGTTTTTGTGCCACGATGGCCGCCGCTGCAACCGTTGTGTTGGCGTCGCGGACCGGCATGCCTGTGTCAACCACCCATATTGCGGTGGGAGCCGTCGTGGGTGTTGGTATGGCAAGAGGGGTCGGTGCCATTGACCTGCGCGTTGTCACTGGCATCGTTATGTCCTGGGTGATTACGTTACCTGTTGGCGGCATTCTGGCAGCATTGTTTTACTTCACGCTCAGAGGCGCCTTCTCGTAATTTCACCAGAAGACTCTCATGGGAAAAGGCTGGTGTTTAGCGGGCGGGACTTTGTTTTTTTTGCACCTGTATTTGTCGCACCGGCATTTATAGCATCGGCATATATCAAGGGCAGCGGACGCTCATCGTTGAACCTGGCGCTCACACTACGGCCCCTGTCCATATATACATTATACCACTCCAGATAGTCGCTGGCGCGCCCTGTCTGGGCGACAGTCTAGTCATATTGTCAACCCCAAACACCTTGGCAGAGGACGAGCAAATTTTTGCGCACTTCGTTGCGGGACAAACGGCAGAGTTTCTTGAATGTGATAAACTGGGCTTAATACGTCAAGCTGCTGCATCGTTGGGTAACTGGCAGAGCTTTTATCGGGGCAGGTTTTCCGGGAGCGGTGTTTGTATAGGCTTAAACACCGCTCCGGTGATTTAATTGAAGAAAGACCTATTTTTTTTTGCTTTTCTTTTTGCTTTTCTTTTTCTGGTCTTTTTTCTTATTTTTAGTCGCTTTTTTTGGCTTTTTAACGTTCTTTTTCTTGTTTTTGGTCACTTTTTTGGACTTTTTGACGACTTTTTTCGTATTCTTTTTGGTTGATTTTTGCGATTCCTTGGCTTTCCTGGCCTTCTTTTCCTTTTTCTCTTTCTTATCTTTCTTGGCTTTTTTCATCGTTTGTCCTTTTTTTGACGCTTTAACTTTAGTTTCAAGAGTATCTGGTTCTGCCGCAACGGCTTTTCCGTTCTGCAGGGGCACGGCCCGCGCAGCAATAGTTGTCTGAGCCGCCTTAGATATGTGCGTGGCCCGAACCGGGCCAAGGCCCTTTACTTTTACCAGAACTGCAAGACTTGCAGCTGCCAGCTCCTCGGCAGTTGAGATATTGTGCTCCGCAAGGCAACCCGCCATGTGTGGGCCGATGCCTGGAACCTCTGTTACCGGCGTATTCATCTCGTCCCTCCCTTTCAAATTTATATGACGAACAACGCCATAAGGTGCGCACAATCCTGCAGATTCTCTGGCCATGCATTGATAATCATCAAGGAAAAGTTGAGCGGTTTCTTCTAAGCATTGTGGTTAATTGGGGATATTTTCAGAGCGATGTCACACACCGGTTCAAGCCGAATTATCACTCGTTACTCTAGCTTGCTGAAAACAATAGGGATGTCCGAAACAATGTCTAAAAAGCGAACCCGTGATGAAAACAGCGTTAACACGTCTGAAAACCGCGCTGCATGTTCACCCGCGGCGCGGAAAAAATTGGCCCGCGACGACTATGAAAAAGAACTGCGGCGGCTCCAGATTGAACTTGTGAAATTAAAACACTGGGTTCAGCGACACGGCCTGAAAGTTGTCGTGATATTTGAAGGCCGTGACGCGGCAGGTAAAGGCGGTGTGATAAAACGAATTATCGAAAAACTTAGCCCGAGGGTTTGCCGTGTCGTCGCACTAGCCACGCCGAGCGAACGGGAAAAAACCCAAGGGTATTTTCAGCGCTATGTGCCCCATCTACCAGCAGCCGGGGAAATCGCCCTGTTTGACCGCAGCTGGTATAACCGTGCGGGCGTTGAGCGGGTGATGAATTTTTGCACCGACGATGAATATGAGGAATTTTTGCGCAGTTGCCCCGAATTTGAACGCATGCTGGTGCGCTCTGATGTTGTACTTATTAAATATTGGTTTTCCGTGAGTGACGAAGAGCAAGAGCGGCGCTTTCAGGCGCGCTCGAAAGATCCAACCAAGCAATGGAAACTCAGTCCGATGGACATCGAATCCCGCAATCGTTGGGTAGATTATTCCCGCGCCAAGGACCGGATGTTTTCCCACACCGACATCAAACAGGCACCCTGGTTCGTGGTGAATGCAGATGTCAAAAAAGCGGCACGCCTCAATTGTATTAGCCACTTTCTGAGCATGATCCCTTACGAGGGCCCGGATCATAAACCGGTCAAACTACCCAAAAGGCCGGAACCGGCCGGTTATGTCAGACCGCCAATGTCAGATCAAAGCTTTATACCCGAGATATACTAACTCCCAACCATACGGAGAGATACGATGAACGCCAAAAGTAAAATTGTAGCGACGGAGGCAAAGGGCGGTGACGTCGCCGTCGCCGACCCGAAATTGCTCGAACAGCATCTGGCGCTGGTAAAATCAGGGCTGCCTGTGCCGGCTAACAATGGTACTGACCAAGAACCGGAATTCAATCTGTCTTCGCCGGAAGTTTACCTTAATAGGGAGCTAACCTGGTTGCGCTTTAACGACCGCGTGCTCAATGAAGCCAGTGACGTGCGTTTGCCAATTTTGGAACGCCTTAAGTTTCTGGCTATTACCGGCTCCAACCTTGATGAATTCTTCATGAAACGTATTGGGGGGCTAAAGCAGCAGGTCGGAGCTGGTGTTCATGATTTAACTGTTGATGGCCTGTCACCAGTGCAGCAGATAACCCAATGCCTTGCCTTTGTCGCCGACTTCCAGAAAAAAGTGCGAACCGTTTACCTTGATATTTTGACCGAGCTGAAAAAACACCGGATCACTATTATTGACAACAGCGAGTATGACGCTTTGCCCATCGAAGATCGATTGGCCCTGCGGGGTATTTACCGGGAAAAAATATTTCCACTCATAACGCCGCTTGCGATGGATCCTGCCCATCCGTTTCCTTTTATTTCCAATCTTTCCATTAATCTTCTGGTGGAATTGTCTGAAGGTGGTGATGAAAAAGATAGCACCAAACTGGTACGGGTTAAGGTACCACAAGGCGAGAATGTGCCGCGTTTCCTTAAGGTGCCGTCAAAAGACGTTTACGTTAGCCTTGTCGACGTAATTCGGACTAATTTGGACTCCCTTTTTCCGGATATGGATGTGCTTTCGTGCGAGGTTTTTCGGGTGATCCGCAATTCCAACACAGAGCGTAGCGAGGAAATGGCCGATGACCTGCTTTCGATGATTGAACTGGAACTGCGGGACCGAAAATTTGCACCTATTGTCCGCTTGGAAGTGGAGCAGGGCATGCGCCAGCTTCATAAAGGTATGTTGGCATGTGAACTGGGGCTTGATGAAGGTGTGGATGTGTTTGAATCGGACACCCTCCTGGGTTTCAAAGATGTTATGGAGCTGGCCATGCTCGACCGCCCAGAGCTTCGGGATCAGGACCATCATCCCATCACCCATGTTCGGCTTAAGGACGAGGGTAGTATCTTCCATATACTGAGAAAGTCTGGCTCGATATTGCTGCAGCATCCATACGAATCGTTTGTCACATCGGTTGAACGTTTTGTGCGTGAAGCAAGCCAGGACTCCAAAGTGCTGGCCATCAAAATGACTTTATACCGCACATCCGAGGGCACAAAGATTATCGAGTATCTTGTTGACGCGGCGCGCAAGGGCAAACAGGTGGCTGTAGTTGTGGAGCTTAAGGCCCGATTTGACGAGGCCGCCAATATCCTTTGGGCCAGCCGTCTGGAAGAGGCAGGTATTCATGTCACATACGGCGTGGTCGGCCTGAAGACGCACTCCAAAACCATCCTTGTAGTACGTCAGGACTATGACGGCCTGCGGCGGTATGCCCATATTGGCACAGGCAATTATCACGCGGGTACTGCACGGCTGTACTCGGATATTGGCCTGCTTACCTGTGACGAGGAAATCGGTGCTGATCTCACTGATCTCTTTAACTATCTGACATCAGGGTGCCAGCAATCAAACAAATACCGCAAAATATTGACGACACCAAAGGTCTTTAAAAAAACGCTGATCAAAAACATAACTCGGGAAACCGACTTCGTGCAAAACGGGCGGCCCGGCCATATCAGGCTCAAAACCAACGCTCTGGAAGATTCAGACATTGTCAAAGCGCTTTATAAAGCGTCCCAGGCTGGCGTGAAGGTTGAATTGGTTATACGGGACACCTGCCGCCTCATTCCCGGCGTGCCGGGACTATCTGACAATATTACCGTCGTCAGTGTTATCGGTCGTTTTTTGGAGCATGCTCGTATTTACCATTTCAGAAACGGCGGGCAAGATGAATATTTTATCGGTTCAGCTGACCTGATGCGCCGTAATCTGGAAAGCAGGGTAGAGGTTATCGTTCCGGTAGAGGAAAAATCTCATCAGACAGAGCTTAATCATATCTTGAAGATTCAGCTGAAAGACCACCGAAACGTATGGGACATGTGTCCTGACGGTGAGTATACCCAGCGGCAACCCGGACTCGGCCAACGCAGGATGGGATCGCAGTTAACCCTTGTAAGGCGGGCGCAAAAGCGCGCTGCAGACGCCGATAAAATACGCAAGCGTATGCCGCGTGGTTTTGCCCGGCGGGTTTCTCGCTAGATTTGAACAAGTCGGTTTGCGGCATACCGCCCTCGACCGAGTGTGCTTATACCTGCAGCGCAGGTAGTGGCAGCGTTATTACAGTCAACGTCGACACATGCTATAGCGGCAAAAATCGACTTGCCAATAGACTGCGCGCCCAATTTTTTCCGTTGGTTTGACTGCTTGTGGATTACGTCTGCCCTCTTTCCTATTACCGGTCATGGTCTCGCCCTGCGTGCAATCCAACTTACTCAAAGGATCCCTTGAGCTAGTACCGCTCATACGAAGGCGTATGCTTTAAAGGCTGTTGTAAGGCTTGAGGAGCGCTTGCTCCAGCAGTGGGCAATGGACCCTATATTGTCAATTAGGGGCAAATAATAAATGGTAGTTAATAAGTAAACTCTTCATACGTTTGCGAGGTTGATTAGTAAGGGGTGAAGGGTGTGAAAATTGGAAAATTGTCACTAGTGGCTTTTAAAATGAGCCTTTCGAATCATGAAACTCACACAAAATTGCACTCACGAATTTTAATAATCAAAACATTTCAATAAAATCATATAGTTACACACCTATCTATCAGGCTCATAACCTGAAGGTCGTAGGGTCATAACGAAGCTGACGAGGCGCGAAGCAACGAGACTAATCCTTGTACCTTCCATTTTGGCTGTTTTTAGGAAGTCCAACTAATCTCGAGGTGCGTGCATTATTGCGTGCAGAGAAGGGCCGGAGATCGATAGGTAATACCCCCATTTATAGGGGGTATTGCCGATAGTCCTTTGGGGGCGCTTAGCCAATGTGATGCAAGCGGGCTTGCCGTCTTTATCTTTTTATCAAAACCTGAATAGTCGCTGGGGCCACTCACCGTCGCTTGGTTGTCGCCGCGAAAAGTGAGCCCGCATCATCCAAAACTCTTCTGGGTTGGGTCTGAGGTGCAGTATATTGGGGGAGCGGTATATTGGAAAAAAGAGAGTTTGTCGGTATTGATGTGTCAGGGGAGTATCTGGATGTGCATGTGTATCCGGTCGGATACACATGCAAGGTAGCCGACAACGCCTTCAGGTGCGGCAGGCTACGCGAGTTTGCTTAAATGCTGCAGGAAAAAGCAGAGCGGCCCTGATTTCCGGCCACTAATCATCCTCAGCGAGGCAGCATTTTGATGCTGAAAATAAATGACGGGTGGAGCGGTTTTCTTATGGGCATGCCTAAAGTTTTCCTCGAATACGGCTTAACTCGAAAAGGCAGATGGCGATGCTGATGTAAAGTGCTGTTGCGGGTTTTAGGCTTGTTAGCGCCCAATGAGCAAAACCAAGCCCTGCGGCTAAATAGACAATTCGGTGAAGTGTTTTCCAAGATCGTCCAAGCTTTCGGACAGAAATATTGTTGCTGGTTACAGCCAGCGGCAGGAATAGCAGGAATGCTATCCAGCCGGTCAACAGCGATGGGTCCTGGCCTTCCTTCAAAACAAGGCCAGCGGGCCATTTTTTGTCTAGATAAATTGCAGTATGAATAAAGGCGAAGGCAAAACTTGCAACGCCGATTGCCCGCCGGTGACTTAGTAGAAGCTGGGTTGCTTTTACTCTGGGCAATAATCGTTTTAGCGGCGTTGCCAGAAGTGCCGCACACAAAAACCCTATGCTCCAATGCCCTGACGTGAGAATGGCCTGCCCGTAAGATATCGTATCGAGATAGCGCCCCATCAAAACGAACGCAGCCGGCATCGCCAAAAGCGGCCACACAATCACCCTGCGGGCCAATAAGGAAGCTAAGCGGGAAGAGGGGGCTGAAGGAGGTTTCATATTGCTTATTCTAGCGATGACTAAATGTGCCGTGCAGCACGCCCAATACATTCTTCGTAGTAAGCATTTCCGGTCTTCCCACCTTTAACCATCGTTTCGAGCTTTTTTAAAACTCTCTAGTCAAGAGTTACATAACGTTTCAGGTTTTCCACTTCAGCGTCACTGACATATTTGCTCATTTCGCGCGCGAAATCATCCAGTGAAGCATAGGGCCGGTATTCGTCAAATTCATGGGCTAAATGGCGCGGAGTAAGCGAAGACGGGATCAGTTTATAATCCGCCGCGGCACCGGTGTTCAGGCCAACCTTAATAAACAGCTGGCCGTATAATGCCTTAACTTCTGAAGCCTCTTTACCCGCACCGATAATGGCATGCAGGCTAGACATGGTAGCAAACGGACGGGCCGCAACTATTGCCGCGACATCGGTATCGCTTAAACCTTCTATGTTTGCCAACTGCGCGGCCGTTGCTTCATTAGGATTGATGAGCGGTGCAGAGGAATAGGTTTGCTCAATATCCTCGACTGCGACTGTTTCAGTCTCGCTGCACGCAGATAATGTAAACCCGCTAATCATCATTACGCTGATCAGCAATTGTTTTATCGTCGCCATGTGTATCTCCATCATCATTGTTGAAACGCCTTGATTCTATTAATTGCATTAATTTTTGTTTCACGCAAAACCTGTGTGACGGTTATTCCTGATTTATGCTGTCGACGATCTATTTTGCTACATCACAACCCTCACAATCGGAACGATCTTCGGGTTTTGGGACACCTGACTATGCTTTGAACAATCGGATAAAGCAGGTTTGACGTTCGGTACATTGCGCATTTGCACACGTGAATGTGAGTTTGCGCTGATAGGAAAGCTCGTTAGTTTTACAGTGTGAAAAGAAGTACGCAACATATTGCCGCGTTGATACTGATGGCTTTTATTTCCGCATTTGTTCATCCAAATCCGACACCAGTTTTTTCGGCAGAAGAAAATGAAGCGCCAGTTGGCACATCAATCGAGTGCGACGGCGAAGGCATATCGGTCGAAGCCCTCACATTCCAACCATGTTCAGCGGACTGTAACTTGGTCTGTCAATTTTGCGCCGTTGAAAGCGTCGCTCTGATTTCAGTCGCGCCTCATGATTTTCCCAGCATGGATAATCATCTTGAGCCGGAACTGTCCGGCCTTCGACTCATGCCTGACCCTACACCGCCCAAAACCACTTTCCTCTGAGATATTGACTAAACCGGCGCTGCCTGAGTGTGGTGCCTAATTTGTTATTCTTCAAGGAAGGACCTATGATATGCGTTCCCGCATTCTCACTAAAACATATCGCGTACTCATCATCTATTGCGGGGTGGTCGTTAGCTTAACTACGCCTTACGGATCGCCCGCCATCGCGGTAGAAAACAGAAACACCGCTATCAAACAAATTGACAGGCTGGCGGAACAAATCATCAGTGCGCTCGAAATACCTGGCGTACATCTCAGTATTGGTATGCACGGTAAGCTTGTTTACTCACGGAGTTTTGGCGTCAAGAATTTGGCTAGCAATACACCAGTTGGGGCAGATACCCTGTTCCGGACGGCAAGTGTAGCCAAGTCAGTTACCGGCGTATTGTTGGCGCGAATGGCCCAAGAAGGGACTATAGATCTGGATCAACCTCTTGCAGATTTTCATCCTGATCTGGCAACACTCAACCGCAAGATGACACTCCGGTTGTTGTCCGCGCATTTGGGGGGCGTTCGCCACTATCAGGCCAAGGATGAAAAGATTGACGCGATTGTTTATGAAACGCCCCAACAGATACTGGACATATTCATATCCGACCTGCTGGTGGCTGAACCGGGCACCCGCCATAAATATTCGACCTTTGGTTTTAGTCTTATCTCAGCGGCGCTGGAGCTAAAAACAGGTCGAAAATTTGATGAGCTTTTATTTGAATATGTCTCGAAGCCGCTAGGGCTCAAAAACACGATGCCTGACTATCCAAAGCTCAACTATCATCGCAAAACCAATTTCTACGAACGAGATGGGGAAAAAGGTATAACGCGCGCTGGCGATGTTATCTCAAGCTATAAATACGCTGGTGGTGGTCTTCTCAGCACACCGGATGATCTGGTTAAAATCGGGCAGGGAATTCTGACCGATCAATTTATCTCCCCAGACATGCGGACGATGATGTTTACTCCTCAACGCACATCACAAGGCACAATGGTTCGCGAAGGGCTTGCGTGGCGTGTTGGCAGCGATTACTGGGGAAACCAGATTATCCATCATGCGGGATCAATGAGTGGTGCGCGCTCCGTTATCATTATTTACCCGGCTTTGGATATAGTTGTGTCGCTGATGAGCAATCTCACCATAAACCCATACTTTATTGAGAACACAGTTCAATTGATTACCGCGCCTTTGATTAAAGCCGAGTTACAGCTCAACAATCTTAACGACAAAAAGGAAACTCTGAAGAAATACAGCTTTAACGGAACCTTCATTGGTGAAGAGATAACTGGAATCGCCGTGCTAATGCTTGAAGCTGACCACGTAGCCGGGTTTATAGAGACGACATCTGCGATGAACGAAATATCGACTTCCAACGGTTTTGTTGAAATGCAACGCTACCCTATTTTGGCAAGCGATATCATCGACGGCGAACTGACCGCATTCATTTTGACGCCGTTCGGCATAATGGACGTGCCGGTTATTTTTGAAGGCAACGATATCACTATGAATCGAAGGCTGGGACAGATTTCACTTCAATTGACTTTGCTGCCAGATCAATAAAAGCGGGTTTTTTATCCTACTCATCGTCTGACATTTTGTCCTGTGTATTCAACTCAAAGTCGCTGGCGTCATGGCGGTTGCGCAATTGGCCGGATGGCTCACCCCAGGCACGGTTGACCATTTTGCCGCGTTTCACTGCCGGGCGAGCAGCTATTTCAGCGGTCCAGCGCTGGAGATTTTTATAGGACGTAACATCTAGAAATTCACCAGCTTCATACAATAGCCCCAGCGCCAATGCGCCGTACCAGGAGAAAACAGCGATGTCCGCGATGCTGTAGTCTGCACCAGCCATGTATTTATTGTCAGCCAAATGCCGGTCAAGCACATCCATCTGGCGCTTTATTTCCATGGCAAAGCGGTCAATAGGATATTCCATTTTAGTTGGTGCGTAGGCATAAAAATGGCCGAAACCACCTCCCAGATAAGGCGCGCTGCCCATCTGCCAAAACAGCCAGTTCATACACTCGGCGCGGGCTGCGGGGTCGGTCGGAATAAGTTCGCCGAATTTCTCAGCAAGATACAATAAAATGGAACCAGATTCGAATAGGCGTGTAGGTGCCTCGGCGCTATGGTCCATAAGAGCGGGAATTTTTGAATTCGGGTTTACGTCTACAAAACCAGAGCCAAATTGTTCGCCTTCGCTAATGTTTATAAGCCAGGCGTCATATTCCGCACCCATATGGCCAAGGGCCAGCAGTTCCTCCAGCATCACCGTTACTTTCACGCCGTTGGGTGTCGCCAGCGAATAAAGCTGAAACGGGTGTTTGCCGACTGGCAAATCTTTTTCGTTGGTCGGGCCTGCAATCGGCCGATTAATGTTGGCCCAGTTGCCGCCGTTTTCGGTGTTCCATTTCCAGACTTTAGGCGGCGTATATTCGGTGGCAGTCATGGTAAATTCCTTGCATTGCTATTCAGCTTGATTGCTCTGGGCGTTAAGATAGTGCTTTGTGTCGCCAGTTGAAGGCGCGCTATATCAATTGAGCGTGATTAGATGCTTTTATTGTCGCTTCAGAATACCGCCTCAGCTGTTCGAAAAACCTTTATAGTGGCTCACAGCGGCGGCGCAGTTTGCCCGAAATTTGTATCAGATGAAACAATCTGCTAGTGTTGTTGCTTCTTGAAATCATCTAGGGGAGGGAATTTCTATGGTTAACAAGATTATTGCATGGGTCGTTGTCGCGGTGACATTTGTCATTTGGACGTATGGTTACGGCTATATTAACAGCCTGAGTGCCGAAGATGGCTTGATGGGTGCGCTGACATTAATGGTCATTGTCGCGTACATGATGGGGCGCAGCCCTGTGCCTGAAGGCGACATGATGACCACAATCATGGAAAGCATGAAGGGCTTTTTGATGAATGTCGTGTGGCTGACCGTGGCAGTTTTGGTTTTCGAAGCTGTTATGATGGCAATCGGAGGGGGCTTTGACCCAATGGCGCTGGTGAATGCAGCCATCTTTACCATCATTACTACGGCTACAAGCGCATTGACGTTCAGTGCAATTGGCGCGGCGATGAAAGACTAGAACTAACCCATCGATAAAGCTTAAGGCGTGGCTTTTGGCCGCGCCTTTTTTTGTGATAGTATGGGATTGGCGTGTGGGCTGGCAGTTGGACGCAGATTGAATCTGGATCAATGAAGGGGGCATTATGGCAAAAAGAGCAAAATCTATATTTATCGCTGTACTGTTTGGCAGCCTCGTGTCGATCGGCGCCAGCAGTCAAGCCGGCGATGAACCGCAAGGCAGTGCTCGTGATCTCATTGAGGACATATGTACTACCTGCCACCGCAGCAACATGATAACCCGCAGTTCAGGATACACCCGCGAGGGCTGGGCTGAACTTACAAGTACCATGGTTGATCTGAGCGGAAACCCCGTACTGCGGGACGAAATTGTCACTTATCTTGCCGAGCATTACGCGCCCAATGACAAGCGTGCATCTAAGCTGGTTCCCGGCGATATGGAACTCAGTTTCAAAGAATGGCAGGTACCAACCCTTGGGCAACGGTCGCGTGATCCGGTGGAGGCCGCTGACGGTACCATATGGTGGGCAGGCCAATCGGGTAATCTGATTGGCAGTATCAACCCAACTTCAGGTGAGATGACCGAGTATCCCCTACCTGCTGGGGCCATGCCGCATTCGGTAACAGTCGGCCCGGACGGTGACATTTGGTACACCGGCAACAAGAATGGCACTATGGGCAGGCTCAATCCCGAAAATGGGAAAATCAAAGTATATCCAATGCCAGACTCCGCCGCGAGAGACCCGCACACCGCGGTGTTCGACCGGCGCGGAATACTCTGGTTCACGCTCCAGCAAAGCAACATGGTTGGCCGCCTGGACCCTGAAACCGGCGCTATCCGGCTTGTGACAATGAAAACACCGCGCTCGCGGCCATACGGTATCAAGGTTGACGCGGACGGTGCGCTTTGGGTGGCCTGTAATGGCAGCAATTGTCTGGTTAAAGTTGATCCAGTGACAATGGATCTTACCGAAGTTAAGCTGCCAACCCCAGCAACAACGGTGCGACGGCTGGACTTCGCTGAAGACGGCATAATCTGGTATGTTAACTCGTCGCAGGGGCGGCTTGGCCGTTACAATCCAGAAAACGGGGCAATTAAAGAATGGCCGTCTCCCAGCGGGCCAAAGTCTCACCCCTATGCGCTTGTGGTTGTGGACGGTATTGTCTGGTATAACGAGTCAGGAAAACGCCCAGATGCTCTGGTGCGTTTCGACCCAAAAACTGAGCAATTTCAAAGCTGGGCTGTGCCGTCTGGCGGTATTTATGCCGGCATCATCCGGCATATGCGGCCAACGCGAGACGGCAACCTGCTTATCCACCAAAGCAGCACCAATAAAATTATACTGGTGACCCCAAAAGCAACTGGCGGACACTAGGGCATTCATGCGGCCCCGGACGGTTTGCAACCTTAGTTATATTGTTCGGCCTATTTTGATAGGTTATATTGTAGCGTAAGTTTCGCAAAATTTATAACGGCCACAGACTAATATTGGCCAAAGAAACAATCAGAGAGCAGGGGTTTTATGCGTGATTTTTCATATTTTGTTCTAGCCGTGTCTGCGTGTTTTTCCACATTTACAGTGCTCGATGGGGGCGCAAGCAAAGCGCAAGCGCAGGAAGAAGATGCATCGGTTGTCAGCGAAGCCGCCAGCTTTCGTATAGAGGTTGTCACAGAGAACATGGATGTTCCCTGGACCATGGAATTTTTGCCGGACGGCACCGCGCTTGTTGGCGAACGCGGGCCCGGAAAACTTTACCGATTGGATGTGAAAACCGGGGAGCGAACTGCTATTTCTGGCCTTCCGGACATGCTGCGGGACCGGAAAATAAGCTCCGGCCTTTTTGATGTACGCGCGCACCCGAATTTTGCAAAAAACAATTGGCTGTATTTGGCATACGGCGTTGGAAACACCGAAGGAAATGGCTTGGCGGTTGACCGTTATAAATTGTCCGGTAACAGCCTTTCTGGAGGTGAGCGATTATTTGAAGCTTCACCGAAAATATCCGGGAAATGGCATTTTGGCGGCCGCATGGCTTTCTCAGGCGGTTATTTATTCCTGACTACCGGCGACGGCTATGATCACTCCGCGCGCGCCCAGCAACTCAATGCCCATGCGGGGAAAATACTGCGTTTGCATGGTGATGGCCGCGTGCCCACAGATAACCCCTTTGTCGGCGTCGAAGGCGCGCTGCCTGAAATTTGGTCATACGGTGTACGCAACCCTCAAGGGCTTGATGTGAACCCAACCACCGGCGAAATATGGGCAAACGAACACGGCCCTCAAGGCGGAGATGAAGTGAATATCATGCGGGCTGGCAAGAATTATGGCTGGCCAGTTATCACCTACGGAGAAGAATACGGCGGCGGCCCCATCGGTGACGGGATCACCCACAAGCAAGGTATGGAGCAACCGCTATATTACTGGGTGCCGTCAATTGCGCCCAGCGGCATGGAATTTTATCAGGGCAACGCATTTGCCCGCTGGAAAGGCAACCTGTTTGTCGGCGCGTTAGCGCTTACCCATATCAACCGGCTTGTTATTGAGGGCGAACGGGTGATTCACGAAGAGCGTCTGGTGGCTGACAAGGGTTGGCGTGTGCGTTTCATCGAGGAAGGCCCGGACGGCTATCTGTATTTCGGCGTTGATGACGGTATGATCATGCGTCTGGTTCCAGTGGATTGATCGATTTAGCGTCTCTGGTCTATAATTGCCTCCATAATAGCTACACAAATGTCCCGCCAAAAGGCAAAGCCTGAATGGCAGAAAATTCCGGAGTCTGCGCAAAACATATAGCGCGCGGGCCGCCGCAAACTAATTTGTTTTGGCTGGTTACATCTGCATCGCTAATGCCTATGTTAGTAAGCTAATTTTAGATTGTGAAATAAAGCGATGCGTCCAGCAACCGAACTATCCCCGGATTCTGAAGAACAAAACCATTGGGCTACAGTAAAGCGGCTGATGCCTTACTTGTGGACACCGGGCCGGTGGGACCTGCGAATTCGTGTTATTGCAGCCATGACCCTGTTGGTGTTGGCGAAGTCCATCGGCGTTTATGTGCCGTTTTTGTTTAAGGACGCGGTTGATATAATCACGCCCGGTTTGCGTGTGAGCGGTGAGCAAATGGTTGCGGTGGTGCCGGTGGCCTTGATTATCGGATATGGTGTCGCCCGCGTTTTAACGCTTTTGTTCGGAGAACTGCGCGACGCTGTGTTTGTTAAAGTCGGCCAACACGCTTTGCGGCAAATTGCACTTAACACCTTCAGACATCTGCACAAATTGTCTTTGCGGTTTCACATGGAACGCAAAACCGGCGGGCTAAGCCGGGTGATTGAACGCGGAACAAGGGGCATCGATTTTTTGCTGCGGTTCATGCTGTTCAATATCATGCCGACGTTGCTTGAAATCGTTTTGATCTCCAGTATTTTTTGGGTCAAATTTGGTTTCCTTTATGCAGCAGTCACATTCGTCTGTTTGGTTAGTTACATCTATTTTACCGCCACCATCACCGATTGGCGCCTTAAATTTCGCCGCGAAATGAACGAGCAGGATACCAAGGCGAACAGCAAGGCCGTGGATAGCCTTCTCAATTTTGAAACGGTAAAATATTTCACCAATGAGGACTATGAAAGCAGGCGCTATGATGTGGCGTTAGCCAGCTACGAATCTGCGGCAGTTCGCAGCCAGCTATCCTTGACGCTTCTGAATGTGGGGCAGGGTATCATTGTCTCGTTGGGCTTGGTGATTGTACTATGGATGGCAGCAAAGGGCGTGGTTGATGGCCGCTTTACAATTGGTGAGTTTGTCTTGGTGAACAGTCTTTTGGTCCAAATTTATATGCCGCTTAATTTTCTCGGCTTTGTCTACCGCGAGATCAAACAGTCTTTGACCGATATGGAAAAGATGTTCCAGGTGATCGACACCAACCCTGATGTACAAGACAGGCCAAATGCCAGACAATTGGAGATCAAAGGCGGCGCCATAGAATTTAAAAATGTGTGTTTCGAATATAATCCGGACCGGCGGATATTGCATGGTGTTAGCTTTGAAGTACCTGCGGGTACAACAACTGCGATAGTGGGTGCAAGCGGTGCAGGGAAGTCCACGATTTCACGCATTCTGTTCCGGTTTTATGATATCGCATCCGGCACCGTGACGATCGACGGTCAGGATATCACGTCGGTGACTCAGCAGAGCCTACGCCAACAGGTAGGTGTGGTGCCGCAGGATACCGTGCTTTTTAACGATAATATTCTATACAATGTCAGGTACGGCCGCCCGGAAGCAACTGACGACGAGGTCAAAGCCGCGGCTGGATTAGCTCAAATCCACGAATTTATCGCCAAGTTGCCAGACGGCTATGAAACCCAGGTTGGTGAGCGTGGACTGAAGCTGTCGGGCGGCGAAAAACAGCGGGTTGCAATAGCGCGTACTATATTGAAAAACCCGGCGATTTTGCTGCTTGATGAAGCGACATCTGCGCTGGATAGCCGCACCGAGCAAGAGATACAGTCTGCATTTGAGAAAATTTCTGAAGGTAGAACCACACTCGTTATAGCGCACCGCCTGTCAACTGTGGTGAAGGCGGACGAGATTTTGGTAATGGACGACGGGCGCATCATCGAACGTGGCACCCACGACGCCCTGATTGCTTTGGACGGCACATATAGTGCCATGTGGCAGCGCCAGCGTGAGGTGTCGGAAGTTGAAGAAAAATTGGTGGAACTGGTGGAAGTTTCCTAAAAAAACAAGACTAAATATTGAACGCCTTTTCGCTCGCGGTAAAATATCCTATTTGGAATAAACCAGTTTGCCCGCCAGATAAGTTGATTTAACGGACCGCGCCCTGAACGACCTGTCCATAGGCTCGGGCAACTTGCCGTCCAGCACAACAAAATCAGCCCATTTTCCAACAGTGATACTGCCGACTTGGTCCTTCCAGGGCGTAAGGTCAGCGGCGGATTGCGTGTAAGCCGTTAAGGTTTGCTCAAACGAGACAGCTTGTTCGGGGTGCCATGTGCCGTCACCGAGCCCAAACGGACTTTCCCGGAATATAGCATCATTAAAATGTGCCAGCGGATTGAGCGGCGAGGTTGGCCAGTCGCTGCTGAGTACCAGATTAGCGTTGGCTTTAAGTATGCTTTGCCAAACATAGGCGTTGTTTTCGCGCTCATCGCCCAAGCGCTCGTTGATATATTTGCCGATCGTGCCAGTGGCGTGATTGGGCTGCATTACAGGAACGACACCAAGTTCAGTGAAACGCAGCACATCGTTGGGCGTGGTAACTTCAATATGTTCAATGCGGTTGGAGCGACCAGCGGGCGCGTTGCCAACATCGGCGTAAGCGTCAAGAACCATACCCACCGCGCCGTCGCCGATCGCATGCACGGCAACAGAAAAGCCGTTGTCATTGGCTGTTTCGATACTGGATTTCATCTCGGCAAGGGACATGAAGGGAACGCCGTTTACGTCAGGGCGGTCAGCATAGGGTTCTTTCAAAACGGCGGTGTGGGTGGACAACACGCCGTCCATATAGAATTTGATGAAGCCATATTCAAACAGCGGGCCAAGCGTGTCCATTTCCATGCTCTTTGCCCGCGCGTTCATATCGCTGCGAGCGGCCACGAGTGCTTCAGCACCTTCGTTTAGCCCCACCGTACCAAACCATGTGCGTAGGGTTAACTCCTGGTTTTCCTGCAAGTCCTGATACAAGTCTGCAGCATCCAGCGACGCAATTTCGTGCACGCCGGTTATGCCGTAGCTGTTTGCATTCTTGATTGCTTGCACCAGCGCAGCCCGTGTTTGTTCTGCCGTTGGAATTTGTCCCGGCAAGTCATCGAAAAGAACGATTGCCTGCTCAAGAAAAATGCCGGTCGGTTCTCCGGTATCCGAATTAACCAAAATCTGACCACCTGTAGGAACCGGCGAGTTTGCTTTAATACCTGCAAGTTCAATTGCTTTGCTGTTTGCCCAGGCCGAGTGGCCGTCAATGTCTTCCAGCAAAATAGGCCTGTCGGGAACAACGGCATCCAGATCTTCTTTAGTGGGCAGTTTGCCTTCGCCGAGCGTGTAATCCCAGTTGCCACCAATAATCCACTGACCTTCGGGCAATTCTTTGTCTTTTTGGGCAATGATTTCCAGCCATTTGGATTTTTCCGGGATGTAAGACAGGTCAACACCGGTGATTAACCTCAGACCCATCGCCAGGTGAATGTGGCCGTCTATGAAGCCAGGGGTTACTGTGCGTCCTGCGGCATCGATAACCTCGGTAGAAGGCCCGGCCATGGCGGCGATTTTTTCCGTTGTTCCTACGGCGATAAAGCGCCCATCCTTCACTGCAAAAGCCTGTGTACGGGGAGCGTCTGGGTTGGACGTGTAGGCGTCGGCATTAACAACAATCAGGTCTGCGCCGCCAGCCGGCATGGCTGGTTGGTCGTCGTTACTGCAGGCGCTGAGCAACAGTAGCAACGCGCCACTTATTACCAGCATTGGCTTGAACAGATTTTCCATCAAAATGCTTCTTTTGAATTTGCCGTCCCCACGGCTGAATTATTGAATTCGCTGTTACAGTACTAGCAAATCATCGATTGAGAAAATGAAATCTTAGGAATAAAGTCCGAATGATGCACCAACAATTAAAGCTGATGCCACTTGGAGCAGAAGCCGGGCTAGGGCGGAATCAGTTGCCAAATCCGTTCGTCGTCTTTACCTTTCAGATCGTCCCAATTGGCTTGCGCAGGCTGTTGCAAAATATCAGGTAGGGACGCGAACAACTTTTGGGCTATCAGTTGTTCATCGGGGTGCCGCAAAATCAGAGGATGATGCGGTGCTTTTTCTCGATCTTTCGGCAGCAACCTAGGTCAACATGGTGCTGTCACACAAAATAAAATTGGCCCAAAGCGGTTTTGATATGGAGCTTTTCGCAAGGCTTGATAATCTTACCGATACTTTCGTTGAACCACAGTTGGGCCTGCCCAGTGCTGGGCGCTCGTTCAAATTGGGGTTAAAAGCGGTGTTTTGACACGCCGCGAAATAAGTGGGGGTCTATTTGAAGCCGCAATTACTGTTCAGGAAAATCCACCATTGGGGTTCCATATTCGTGGCGCTGCCGTTGATGCTTATGATCGGCGCTGGCATTTTCTTGATGTTGAAGAAAGAATTTGACTGGATTCAACCACCAACGATTGAAGGCAGCGAGGCAGGGATACCGACTTTGTCGGTCGCGGAGCTATTTGAGGCCGCAAAAACAGCACCCGACGCAAATTTCGATTCCTGGGATGACCTCGACCGGTTGGACTTCAAGCTTGGCAAAGGCGTTGCCAAGTTTGTCGGTGTAAACAACTGGGAAGTGCAGGTTGATACCCACACTGGTGCTGTTTTGCAGGTATCATTCCGACGATCAGATATAATCGAAAGCCTTCACGACGGCAGCTTTTTCAGCGACGGTGTGAAGCTATTTTTGTTTTTGCCAGCGGGCATCGGGCTGTTCATACTATGGTGCACCGGCCTTTACCTGTTTTTCCTGCCGCATCTCAAAAACCGACAAAAAAAGCAGAATAAAAAGAAATTAACGAAACTGGCTGAAAGCCAAACGGTAGAGGGAGCCCGGCAACCAGCTGAATGAAGGCTAATTGGACATAAACCAGGGGCGCGAAGTTTCGAAACAGAGGCAGTGCCCAATTAAGGGGAACTACAATGAAACTTGGTAAAAAAATCACAATTTTGCTTGCTTGCACCGCTCTTACCGGTGGTGCTTATATCGCACCGGCATTCGCGGAGACCAGCGAAAAAGATTATTATGTCGCGCCCGAGTATCTGGACGGCTTGCAATACCGAAATATAGGGCCGTGGCGCGGGGGCAGAGTGACCACCGTTGCGGGCACCACTAGTGACAAACGCGTTTACTATATGGGCGCAACAGGCGGCGGTGTCTGGAAAACGACTAATGCTGGCGGCGACTGGATCAATGTCAGCGACAAGTTTTTCAAAATGGGATCTGTGGGTGCACTAGCCGTGGCTCCTTCTGATCCTAATGTTGTGGTCGCCGGAATGGGTGAGTCTCCGTTTCGCGGCGTTGCTTCTTCTCACGGCGACGGCGTTTATATATCGCGCGATGCCGGTAAAACCTGGGAAAATGTTGGCCTGAAAGGCAGCCGCCAGATATCGACGGTGCATATTCACCCAACCAATCCTGATGTCATCTGGGTTGCAGTGCAGGGCTCTCCTTGGGGCCCAACGGAAGAACGCGGTGTTTTTAAAACCATTGACGGCGGCAAGACCTGGAATAAAACCCTGTTTGTAGACACCACCACAGGCATCATCGATCTGACAGTGGACGCCAATAACCCGCGTATTCTTTATGCATCATCTTGGGACACCGACCGTGAGCCTTGGCTTATTCGCTCTGGCGGACCGGGCTCAGCGATCTGGAAATCAATAGACGGCGGCGAAACATGGAATAAAACCAGCAAGGGCCTGCCAGAGGAAATGGGCAAAATCGGGGTTATCGCTTCCGGCGCAAAAACCGATCTTGTTTGGGCAATCGTTGAGGCCAAAGAAAAGGGCGGACTTTATAAGTCAACAAACGGCGGCGACAGTTGGAGTTTTGTTAACGGTGATAGGCGCTTGCACGCAAGGTCATGGTATTACATGCATGTATTCGCCGACCCAAAGGACGAAAATACGGTTTATGTTCTCAATGCACCCTTTATGAAATCGGTAGACGGCGGTAAAAGTTTTGAGCAAATTTCAGTGCCGCACGGCGATACCCACGACTTGTGGATCAACCCTGAAAACCCGGACGTGATGATCAACGCTAACGACGGTGGTGGTACGGTATCGCTGGATGGAACAAAAAGCTGGTCAACAGTTTATAACCAGCCTACTGCGCAGATATACCGTCTGAATGCTGATAATAATTTTGCTTACCGTCTGTACGGCGGCCAGCAAGATAACAGTACGGTTGCAATTTTAAGCCGCGCGCCTGACGGCTCTATCGGGCTTGAGGATTTTCATGCAGTTGGCGGCTGCGAAAGCGGATTTGTCGGTCTTGACCGCGATAACCCGCGTTATGCATATTCGGGCTGCTATTTGGGCCAAATCGACGAATATGATTTTGCCACCGAAACAGACCGCAATGTAAGCGCATACCCGGAAATGTCTTTTGGTAGTGCGCCTAAAAACCGCAAATACCGCTTTAACTGGAACGCGCCGATTTTTGTCTCGCTGCACAATCCGTCTGAGATTTATCATGCTGGCAATAAGTTGCTGAAATCAACGGACCGCGGCGTTAGCTGGAGCGAAGTTAGCCCAGACCTGACCCGCAATGACCCTGCAACACAGGGCCCGGGCGGCGGACCAATCACTAACGAAGTGTCGGAAAATTATAACACCATCACTTACGTCGCTGAAAGCATGCACGCTGCGGGAACCATGTACGCAGGTTCTGACGACGGACTTGTACACGTAACCCGTGACGGCGGTGCTAACTGGGAAAATATCACCCCGCGCGGCATTGGTGCGGCTTTGATTAATGCGATTGACGTGTCTCCGCATGACCCGGCGACGGCCTATATCGCGGTGACAAAGTATAAGGAAAATGATCACACGCCGATGATCTTTAAAACCACCAATTACGGCAAGCGCTGGAAGCAAATTGCAGACGGTATTCCGGACGGTGATTTTGTCCGTGTGGTGCGCGAAGATACCGAGCGCAAAGGCATGTTGTATGCAGGCACCGAATCTGGGCTGCATATTTCGTTTGACGACGGTGACAACTGGCAACCAATGCAATCAAACCTGCCGCATGTGCCGGTTACCGACATGAAAGTGCACGGCAAAGACTTGGTGTTATCCACGCAAGGGCGCGGCTTCTGGATCCTGGATGACATTGCACCACTTCGGCAAATGACTGGAAACACAGACACGGCGTCCTTGTTTGCGCCCTCCACTGCTTACCATGTTCATACCGCTGGCGGCAGGAACGGAGGGGCTACCAGCCCGAATCCGCCGTCCGGTGCGGTTCTATACTATAGCCTTGCTGACACGCCCGACGACGGTATCTCGCTTGAAATATTGAATAGCGACGGTTCAGTGATCAGAACGTTGAAATCTGACGCCAAAAAAGGTGAAAAAGGCGGTGGCTCCGGCAGCGCTTATAACTTGCCGATGAAAACCGGACTGAACCGGGCGCAGTGGGACTTGCGCGTTGATGCCTTGGAGAAAATTGACGGATTATGGTCGGTTGCTGGCGGCGGCGACAGCAAGGTAGATGGCTATATGGTTGCCCCCGGCACTTATACAGCGCGGTTAACGGCAGGAGACACTGTTAGCGAGCAAACTTTCGCCGTTGCCTGGGATCCGCGCGTCAATATCGATGCGGCATTGATTGTGGAGCAGACGACAATGGCAAGGCAAAGCCATGAAATGTTGGCCGAATTGCAGCAATCGGTGATTTCAATGCGCAAGGCTAAGATGCTGGCCAAGTCCCAAACTGAAGCCAACAGCGATGTTGAAGCCCTTAAGGCTGCAGGCGATGCTGCAGTGACGGCTATCGAGGCTTGGGAAAAAGGCTTGATCAACACCGAGCGTGAGTTCTTTCAGGATGTGTTGAACTGGCCTGACAAGCTGCATTCAGACCTGCAATTCTTGCTGGGAAATCTGGACGGCGGTATTGCGCCGGTGAATGCAGGAACCAAGCAACGGTTTGAAGATGTGGCCGCCATATTCCGTGACGCAATGGCTGCACGCGACGCGGTAGTTTCTGGCGAGATCGCAGCGTTTAATGCGGCGTTTGCAGCAAGTGGTCGCAGCGCAGTAACAGTGCCAAGTTTCACAGACTCTGAGTAATAATATTGGCGCTGAATAATAATATCAATGAGGACGAGGGGGGCTTGTGTGCCCCCTCACGCTTACAGGAGTGGTAATGAATAGTATTTTTAAAACAATGACATGCGTGGGCGCTTTAATGTTAGGCGCGGGTACGGCAAGTGCGGATATTGACAGCGATTTGATGTCGGGTATTAAGGCGCGGGTGATTGGCCCGGCGGCGATGAGCGGACGGGTGGCTGCAATTGACGCAGTAGCCTCGGACCCCAGCCATATTGTGGTTGGTGCGGCGACCGGCGGCGTGTGGATATCATCCAACGGCGGGTTGAATTGGACCCCCACATTTGATGGGGAAGAGTGCGCCTCAATAGGTTCAGTTGCCATCAACCAAAGCAATCCGGATATCATTTGGGTAGGCACCGGCGAGGGCAACACCCGAAATTCTACATCTATTGGTTGCGGTATGTTCAAGTCATTGGACGGCGGTAAAACCTGGAATAAAGTTGGCCTTGAGAATAGCGAACGAATTAACCGCATTGCTTTGCACCCCACCAACCCGGATGTGGCCTATGCGGCGGTCCTGGGTAAGCTTTGGGGCGACAGCGATGAGCGCGGCCTCTATAAAACTACCGACGGCGGCAAAAACTGGTCAATTATGCTGGCTGGCGACGAGACCACCGGTGCCTCTGATGTGCAGATGGACCCGACCAACCCCAACAAGCTGTTTGCATCCATGTGGCAGTTCCGGCGCTGGCCATTTTTCTTCAAATCAGGCGGTGAAGGCTCGGGGTTGTTTGTGTCCCATGACGGCGGCGATAATTGGAACGAATTAACCGAGGAAGACGGCCTTCCCAAAGGTGTACTGGGGCGCTCCGCCTTTACCATATCGCGCAGTGACCCGAACCGGGTCTATGCGTTGATAGAAGCCGAAAAAAGTGCATTGGCGCGCTCTGATGATGGCGGCCGTTCATGGAAACTGGTTAACACTGACAATGACATCAATGACCGGCCATTTTATTATAATGGCATTTCGGTTGACCCGCAGAACCCAGACCGGGTTTACCGGGTTGGTTCACGGGTAAAAATGTCTATCGACGGTGGTAAAACATTCTCATTTATTGAGAAAATCAATTGCTGCGCGCCTAGAAATGACATTCATATCGACAATCATGCCTGGTGGATTAACCCGGCAAACCCAAAGCACATCATCGACGGCAACGATGGTGGTCTGGGCATAACGCAAGACGGCGGCCAGACATGGCGCTTTGTTGCCAATCTTCCGCTGGCGCAGTTCTATCACATAGCAGTGGACAATGATTTGCCTTACAATGTGTATGGCGGTTTGCAGGATAACGGCGCATGGCGCGGGCCATCAGAAGTGTTTGAAAACGGCGGCATTCGCAACCTGCATTGGCAGGAAGTGGCCTTCGGAGATGGCTTTGATACCATTCCTCACCCGGAAAACAGTCGTAAAGGCGTTTCCATGAGCCAAGGCGGCTTTCTAGTTAGTTGGAACCTTGATACCGGGGAGCAACGCCTAATACGCCCCAAAGGGCCAGAAGATGGCACAGAATTGCGGTTTAACTGGAACGCCGGGTTTGCACAAAGCCCGTTTGATGCCAATACGATCTTTTATGGTAGTCAATATGTCCATAAATCGACGGACCGCGGCAAAACGTGGCAAATTATCAGCGGCGACATGACAACCAATAATCCCGAGTTTCAGACTTTCCGCGAAAGTGGCGGGATTACACCGGATGTAACGGCTGCAGAAAACTATACATCCATTACCTCGGTTAACCCGTCGCCGGTTGACGCCAATGTACTTTGGATTGGTACGGATGATGGCCGGGTGCATGTAACCCGCGACGGCGGCACCACTTGGGACAGTGTTGAGGATAATATCCGGCGCGGACCCAAGGGTGGCTGGATCCCGATGATTGAACCGTCGCTGTACGACGCTTCAGTTGCTTTTATCGCTGTTGATGATCACCGGCGCGGCGATAACAAGCCTTATGTTTACCGAATGGAAAACTATGGCAAGCGCTGGCGCTCGTTGGTGACCGATGACATGACCGGTTATGCGCTGTCGGTGCGCCAAGACCATGTGGATGAAAACCTGTTGTTTGTGGGCACCGAATTCGGTCTTCATTTTAGCACGAATGCGGGTAAAGACTGGACCAAATGGGCGTCGGACGTGCCAACGGTTTCAGTGATGGATATGGCGATCCAAAAGCGCGAAAACGATCTGATTTTAGGTACGCACGGCAGGTCAGCTTATGTAATCGACGACTATAGTGCGCTACGCGGCCTGAGCGATGAAACGTTCAAGGAGCCACTCAAAATACTGTCTGTCACTAACGGCCAGCAATATATTGCCAGCCAAACGCCTTCGACCCGGTTCCCCGGGGACGGCGAGTTTCGGTCCGAAAATGAGCCCTACGGTGCGATGATTACTTTCATGGCGTCGGGGGATGATTTGAAACATCCTGATGCTGAGAAAAACAAGGCTCGTATGGTGGCAAAACGGGCAGCCCAAACTGAAAGTGACGACGAGAAAGACGAAGGCGAAAGCGAAGGTAACAAAAAATCATCTGATAAAGTGACGATTAAAATAGTCAATTCGTCGGGCGAAACTATTCGTACTTTCAAAGCAGATGTTCATCAGGGCATTAATCGTGTTGTTTGGGATATGCGCCAGGACGGTTTTAATGGGGCACCACCCGCTAAACCACGCAAAGACGGTACGCTGCCAGCCGGACTAGAGATTTTGCCGGGTTCCTACAACCTTACTATTGAGTTAGGCGATAATTCGTCGAGCCACGAAGTGCGTGTGCTCGCTGACCCGCGTACTGAATTTAGCGCTGCGGACCAGATGAAAAACTTTGAAATGCGCACCCACCTTTCGGGCTTGTTCGAGCGCGTACAACTGGCCCTCACAGAGTTGATGAATGCTCGCCGCGATATTGCAACGCTGACCACGCTGATCAAATCGTCTGACATTGACGAAGAAGCCAGCAAAAAGCTTTCCGAGCAAGCTGGTGACGCCAAGAAAGCGCTGGAGGAAATGGAGAAACAGTTCCGAACACCACGAGGTACCAGGGGCATTGTTTTCCGCGGTGGAAATGTCAGTTCATTTGTTGGGCTGGCAGCGACCTATGTTGGTAGTTCTCGCGGTGCGCCCAATGAGGCTGCATTGCAGCAGGTAGCCAAAGCGGAAGCTGCTGTTGCGGGTGCCGTTATAGCGCTCAACAAGCTTCTAGAGGAAGATGTGGCCTCACTTAGAGCCGCGGCGAGCGCAGCTGGCATTGGCCTTCTGAACCAAATACCACTCGAGCAGGCTGACACTGAATAGTCAATTTGGCTTCGGTTCTTATGGGCCGAAGCCAACGCACTAAGTCAACGGACACGTCATAGAGGACAGAATATGAAATATACAAAACTATTGGGCGCCGCTAAAATTGCGGGGTTAGCTGCCTTTATGGCTGTAGGAACGCTGGGGCAGCCCGTTTTGGCGGCAGACGAAAACCCGTTCGCCGCCCTTAAACTGCGTAATATGGGTCCAGCGCTTACATCTGGCCGGGTTTCAGATTTTGCGTTTCATAAAGATGCACCACAATCCTTCTATTTGGCAACTGCCTCGGGCAATTTATGGAAAACCGAAAACAATGGCACTACATGGCAAGCGCTTTTTGAAAAAGAAGGCTCTTTCGCCATTGGTTCGGTTGTTATTGACCCCAATAACCCGGACACTGTGTGGGTTGGAACCGGCGAAAATAACGCGCAGCGTTCGGTGGCGAACGGTGACGGTATTTACAAGTCCATAGACGGCGGCAAGACATGGTCAAATATGGGTTTGAAAGAGTCTGGCCATATTAGCCAGATATGGGTGGACCCGGCCGACAGCAACACGGTGCTGGTTGCGTCGCAGGGCCCGCTTTGGAATGCCGGCGGTGATCGCGGCCTCTATAAAACCACGGACGGCGGTAAAATCTGGAACCACATTCTGGAGATAGACGAACACACCGGTGTAAACGAGTTTGTTGTCGACCCGCGCGACAGTGATAATGTGGTGGTGTCAACCTACCAACGCCGGCGTCATGTTTGGGTGCTTATCAATGGTGGCCCTGGAAGCGGCATCCAGCGCACCACGGATGGCGGCGCGAGCTGGCAGAAAGTAAATTCCGGCTTGCCATCAAAAGATGATATGGGCCGCATTGGTCTGGCGGGAGCACCCTCTGCGCCTAATACTATCTATGCTATTATCGAGGCCAGTAACGCCGAGCGCGGCGTGTATCGCTCGGACAATTTTGGTGTTACATGGCGCAAACAGTCCAAGCATATGACCACCAGCCCGCAGTATTACAACGAAATCATCGTTGACCCGAACAATGCTGAACGATTGTACTCCATGGACACCTTTACCAGTGTGTCGAACGATGGCGGTAAGAGTTTCACTAGACTGTCTTATAGGTTCCGGCATGTGGATGACCACGCGATGTGGATTGACCCCAAAAACAGCAACCATATGTATATTGGCGGCGACGGCGGTGCCTATGAAAGCTGGGATATGGGGTCCACATGGCGACATATAAGAAACCTGCCGATTACCCAGTTTTACCGTATCCAGCCCGATAACGCCGAGCCATTTTACAATGTGTGCGGCGGCACCCAGGATAACAATTCACTGTGCGCACCTTCCCGGACAACGAATATGCACGGGGTTGGCAACGAAGATTGGACGATTATTTTGGGCGGCGATGGTTACGAGGCGCAGATCGATCCCACCGATCCTAATATTATCTATACCCAGTACCAATATGGTGGCTTGGCGCGCTATGACCGACGCACTGGCGAGCGGGTTTACATCGCACCTCAAACCGGATCGGGTGAAAACGCGCCTAAATGGAACTGGAATACCCCACTGGTT
>JAJFIU010000122.1 GCA_021774695.1 Alphaproteobacteria bacterium
GAGGAAGAAGGGTTCAATACCCCGTTTCTACCCTCAGCCGATGTGATGGCAGACGTTGATAAAACGCTCGCCGCCGCAAAAGCAGAGGGCAAGCTGGCGCTTATTGTTATGGGCGCAACCTGGTGCCATGATAGCCGCGGCCTTGTGAAACGCTTCCGCGATGACAGCATATCGCCGACGATTGACCAGAATTACCAGACCCTGTTCGTGGATGTGGGCCACTTGGATCAGGCGCGTGCGGTGAACCAGCGTTTTGGCATGCCGTCCATTTATGCAACGCCTACAGTTATGATTATTGATCCGGAAACCGGTGCGCTGAAGAATGATAAAACCATGCACTTATGGCGCAATGCCGACAGCATTAGCTTCAGTGATACCAAGGATTATTTCGCCCAAGAGGCCGTGAAAGCCCGTGCGCCCGAGCCTGAAGTTGGAGCCATTTTGGAAAGCTATTATACTGCGATTGATGCGTTTGAGCAGGTCCAGGCAGAGCGGCTGGTGAAGGGGTACGATCTTATCGGCCCACAGTTGGCGATGGGGCGCGGCAAATACCCAGAGGGTTTTGAGAAACTTTGGGGTGAAGTGCGCGGTTTTCGCTACAAGCTGACCGATGATCTGCTGGCGCTCCGCGCACAGGCCGAAGAACTTGCGGGCGAAGGCATCAATGAACCGCTGGTTTTCCCAAGCTATGCTGAACTTAGCTGGGAATAGCTTAAGCCCGCGTCCGCTTTTATCGTCTATAGTGTCACACGTCTGTTTAGGCCAGGCTTTGTTGACAGGGTCGTTTTATGGAAGGCATAGCATCAAATAATTGGGCATTTATCGCTGCAGGTATCATCGGATGCATCGTTGCAGTGGTGCATGGTTTGCTATTGCAAAAACTGATGATCCGATCAATTTTGAGCAACACGCCGCTGGCTGAAAGCTCGCGGCGCCTAGTGCCCTTATTGATGCACTTCAGTACCATTTTCTGGTTTCTGGGCGGGCTCGCCCTGATCATTGTGCCATCCTTCGCCGATGCGTCTGCCATGCTCGTAACCGCTGTGTTTGTTG
The DNA here is from genome assembly GCA_021774695.1 of Alphaproteobacteria bacterium. Lineage (GTDB taxonomy): Bacteria > Pseudomonadota > Alphaproteobacteria > Sphingomonadales > Kordiimonadaceae > Kordiimonas. The sequence goes on from JAJFIU010000122.1 coordinate 1,054, forward strand.
GAGCGCTCTATGGCTTCGGTGCCATTGGCAACTTTTGGGGCACGCGCGGCAAGCATCCCGGTTGGATGTTGCTTGCCGTTGCTGTTGCGCTGATCGCTTACGCGACACTCCCTCTCATTGGATAGCCGAAGTTTTTGACCAAGTAGCGAACCTAAGCCTGTAGCTCGCTGAAAATCTCGTCGAGAATTTTGTAGCCGCTGCCCCAGCCGTTATCCATGCCCGCCATTGCGCCTGCAAAACATTCGATTTCCTCTGCAGATGCCTCGTGCGGGATTTGCGATAGGCTGACTGTTGTTTTGCCGTCGGCTTCTTCAAAGGTTACGGTTGTCAGCAAAATGCGCGGCCAATTGGGCATCATCGGGTTTGAGGCGATGTTCCAGTCGCTGTCGGTTGAGGAATGGTGCCAGACCATTTTATGCTCGGCTACCACGTCCAGAAACGCCATTTTGCTGCACATGGACTTGTCGCCCCATTTCATCTCATTAAGCCAAACACCGCCTGGGCGCAGGTCAAATTCATGGATGATTGTCTCAACTCCGGGACCGTACCAACGTGCAAGTATGGCAGGGTCGGTCCAGGCCTTCCAAACCATGGCCAAGGGCGCATCAAAAACGCGGTCAAATTTATACTCGGGTAAATCGCTCATCACATTGCTTCCCATATATTATGTGTCGTCCGCTGATTGTTTCATTTGCACTAGTACGGCGTCCAACTGATTAAAACTATTGTCCCAAAAGGCTCTGAACTCGGTAAGCCATGCGACGGCAGCTGCCATGTCCTGTGCTTTCAGACGGGCAGGGCGGCGTTGTTCATCGATGCCGCGCTCAATCAGGCCCGCCCGCTCCAGTACTTTCAGGTGACGGGACACCGCCGGTTGGCTGATTTCAAAAGGCGCAGCAATATCGTTTACCGCCGCCTCGCCTTTGGTTAACTGCATCAATATGGCGCGCCGGGTAGGGTCCGCCAGTGCTGAAAACACAGCATCCAGATTGGATTGTTGTATATAACCAATTTGTTCCATAACTAATTTGTTATATACAACATATGGAAATGTCAAGCTCGTTGCTTCAAGGGCGAATTTGCTTTGCTAAAGTGTTGCGGGGATTTGGCTCAGTCGTATGCGTTATGGAAACGTGACAGTTTGTCCGATGTCAATTGCCCGGAATTCCAGTGGTGCCAAACCTTCGCGCATGCGGGCGGCGGCAAGGCGTATTGGTGGGTCCATCGGTTCCTCGGCGGTCAAGGCGTAGGTGCCCCAATGCATGCCGATGGACTGGCGTGAGTTGATGTCCTTATGGATCATCACTGCTTCGTCCGGATCAACATGATATGTTTTCATGAAAGAACGTGGGTCGTAAGCGCCTATGGGAATAAAGGCTAGATCAACCGGGCCGTTTTTATTGCCAATTTCCTTGAATTGAAGGGGGTTGTAGCCGGTGTCGCCTGCGAACCACAGCGTTTTCCCGCCTACTGTCATATGCCAACTGGCCCACAGGGTTTTGCGGCGATCATAAAGCCCGCGCGCCGACCAATGCTGCGAAGGTTGAGCCTCGATCCTTAGACCGGGGCCAGTGCGCACCGGGTCTGCGATCTGCCACCAATCCAGTTCTTGAATTCTGCCTGGCGCAATCCCTTGATCGACCAGCCACTCTTGCAGGCCGAGCGGTACGATATATTGTGGGTGGTTGCCGAGCAATTTAACTGCCGTATCATCCAGATGATCGAAGTGATTGTGGCTGATAATCACAAAGTCGATCGGCGGCAGCTGGGAATAATTTACAACATGCGGCACATAGCGCTTCGGACCGGCAAACGAAACCGGCGATGCACGGTCGCTGAAAATAGGGTCAGTAAGAATGTTCAGACCCTGATGCTGAATAAGAAATGTTGAGTGCCCAAGCCAACTTACTTGCAGCTCGGCCGGCGGGTTATTGACCCGATCAAGATCCAGCATCTGAAACGGCACATCCCCGGCGGTTACATTGTGATTTGCCCAAGGCTCATCGCCGAACATCCGCATCCAAATGAACGAAAAGAATGTTTTGTTGGGGTCTTCGATGTAGATATTTTTGAAACCGCGGGTGGTGTGGTGTGTAGGAGCGCCTTCTACCGCGATATCTTTCGACGTAATGGTGCAGGATGCCAGCAGCGCTCCGCCGATAAGCAGCAGAACAAGTTTGCGCGCAGTTATTATTGGTGGAAATTCAGCCATATGCCCATCAATAACCCGCTAGTGAATAATGAGTAAAGCCAGATTTAGACTTTTGGCTTAAAATCAAGAAAAGTTGAACAAGCCTACTAAAACTGAGTGGTAACCTCGAACCGCACGGTTGAGCCAAAGGCGCGGCGCTGAAGTTCAGAGCCTGTGAAAGTGCCGCCGCGGTCAGGGTCAAAGAAGAAACGGTCCCGCTTGAACGTATTGCCGGTAAAACGGGACACATCCAGCCTCATTTTCACACCGAAAAACCGAGTGGTTTCAATATAGGCATTGAACCTGTATGGGCCTGTGAAATCCAGACGTTCAGCGGCAAAGAAGTTTCCTTCGCTGAAACCGCCTTCCATATCCAAACCCCATGAGAACTTTTGCTTTATCAAATCATGGCGAAACTCGAAACGGAAAAATGTTTCATTGATCCGAGATAGAGAGCGATCGCTTCCGATGATAGGGTCAAACAAATTGCTCTTGCGCCAAACATAGAAAGCCTCAAATCGGCCGCCCGGCAGCACAAAGTCAAGCGGCAATACCAGGTCAGTTTCTACGCCGTAAAAGGTGGCTGAGCCCGCGTTACCAAGGCCTGAACCGCCTGTGGGCAAAATGATCTGCTCAAGCACATCGTTGCGCCATTCATGGAACGGGGTGATGACAAGGGAGCCTTTGGCGTTAAAGCGCCAATCAATCGAGCCTTCCAGTCGCCACGTTTGATCAGGGCTAAGCGCAGGGTTTCCAGCCAGTACGCGGTCGTCGCCCGCGTCATTTGAAGCGGCAAAATCGCCAAAATTCAGCTGGCCAACACTGCGGCTTGCCCGCAGTTGAAACTGCAAGTCGTCCCGGGCGTTATAGGTGAAGTTGAGGGTTGGTTTTAAAAACTTGAAAGTCTGGGTATTGTCCGCGTCGCCGGTAACTTTGATCCTGGAAAACTCGAACGTCATGCCGCCGTCAACTGTTATGGTGTCGCTTGCTTGCCATACCAGATTGGCGAAAGTTTCTGCGCGAATTTCCGCAACCTTGACGTTGGCTGACGGTATGTCCAGCTCAATTGCGCCGTCTTCATCTTCTTCGAAAAGATTGAAGGTGCTTTTCAACTGATTAAAGGCGATTTCGGCGCCAAATTCGGGTTTTAGCCGCGAGCTGCCAACTTTACTATAGGTTCCGCGTAGTATGGATTCTATGCGGTCCTGCGATGTTTCGAAATCTGACAGAAATACTTGCGTGCCGACGGGTATTTCGTCGGTTAGCAAACTGCTTCTGTCGCGCCAGTTTAACTCCGTTAATCCAAGCAGGCGTATTTTCCAACTGTTGGCACCGGTTTTGGTCCAATCAGCACCCAGTTGAAATTCCCTATAATCGGTGCTGCTATCAATGACCAGTAAACTGTTGGGCGAATTATCGGGCAGGCGGTTGTCGAATGTTTCGCGGGATGTCAGGCCGTCAAAAGTATCGCCGCCAAAAGTTGTATTCACCACCAGGCGACCACCAAACAGGTCTTTGCCCGCTTCACCGGTATACCAGAGCCATTTGAAATTTTCAGGCCGGCCTTGCTCAGAGCTGGAAGTTAATGTTCCTGCCGCATCAAACCGTCTGAAGCTGGTCGTTCTGGGCTGACGGCGCAGGGCAACATCAAGCTTGGAACTGGTTTCCCATCCACCTAGCGTGGTTGCATAAGAAGTTTCAGTTTGCGGGCGGATGGAACCATCATCTTTGCGGACCAGCCTTACGATGGACGTGCCGGTACTGGCCCCCGCGATACGGATAACGTTGGCGACAACAGACTGGCCGGCGGAATCGCTGGCACCTACACCGCCCCGAATAACGTCAATACGTTCCACTTGGGCCGCCGGGATACGCTGCAGCACGTTACGCAGGCCGTTTTTGGAACCCGGGCGCGCGCCGTCGATTAGAACGTTGCCAGCCGTGCCGCCGAAGCCGCGCGCATCGCTACCGCCGTTAAAGGAAAACCCGGGAAGCCGCTCGACCATATCAAATGCGTTTTGAGGGGCGAACTGACTGAAGAAGGCTGCATTAAACGAAGACTTGGCCGAGGCACCTGAAGCAACGGCTTCGGTCTGTGCCTGCTCGTCATCATCGCTGCTTATCTGTGCGATTGCCGGCGTGGTTAATGCCATTGCGCCGCAGAGTGCTGTTGAACAAAGGGCGCGTTTTATGGCCGTCGCGCAACCAAGTCGATTCACCAAATTGATCTTTGGTTCAATGGTAGAACGGCCTTCAAAATTATTCAAATCTCTATATTGCTGTCGCATTGTTCACCAGATATTTTTCCTTCAGTCCGTTGTTTGGCTGAAGGTTTTTGAGCAATCGTCCGACGAAGTGGCACTATTAATTTCTAGAGTGTGTGCCCCTCGAGCCGTGCTTAGTCAGCTACTTCGTGTTGGTCAATCGCTTGTTTGTTAATGTTATAAAATTACATTTTCTTCAATTACACTTTTGTGGCCATAAGCTAGGTCTTTTTCGATGAACCGTTCAGCGCGCAGGGTGAAGCGTTCATTTGAACGATTCAGCTGAATCATCACATTTTCGTGAGAGTTTGGGCGCTTTGAGAAGACAGGCGTGGAGGCGGGTTTAAAACTGACTTGTGATTTGCAATTGTATCGCCGAACCGGGTTTGAAACGACGTTGCTGGGAACCATCAGGAACACCCGCACGTGTGGGAGAGAAGAAAAAGCGGTCGCTTTCAAAACGCGCGCCGTTAAAGTTTTCAAATTCCAGCCGCATTTTCAAGCCGAAATAGCGCGTTGTTTCAATGAAGGCTGTATAGCGGTCGTTGCCGCGAAAGAAGTTAACTTCATCAACGAAGAATTTTGGCTCTGAAAAACGCCCTTCCAGATTAACGCCCCATGCCACCTGATGTTCAGTGATGTCTTGGCGAAAACGGAAATTCAGTTTGCGGCGATTTCTGTTACTAATGTTGCGGTCTTCTTGGATGATCTCGTCAAAGAAGCTGGTAAAGCGCCGCCGGTAGTCAGCCTCAATTTGTGCGCCCGGTAGCAGGAAGCCCAAAGGCAGTACTGCTTCAACATCAATGCCGGTAAAGTTGGCGGACCCCGCGTTGCCGCGCCCCGAACCACCGGAAGGCAAAACGATTTGCTCCAATACATCAGTGCGCCGGATGACAAAGGCGCGAACATTTATTGAGCCGCGCTTGCTGAACCGCCAGTCCAACCGTGTAGAAGCGCGCCATGTTTTATCTGGGCGCAGTTCTGGGTTGCCAGCGAGCACGCGGTCCACGCCGACATCGTTCGATGCTGCAAAGTCGTTGAAATCCAGCTGGCCAATTTGGCGTTCGCCTTTCACTTGCAGCTGGAGGCTATCGCTGAAGTTATAGGTGGCGGTCAGGGTTGGCTTAAAAAATTTAAAGGTCTGGGTGGAATTGGCGTCGCCGGTAACCCGCAGCCTAGAAATTTCCCAGGTCAGACCACCATCAATGGTTAGCTTGTCGCCGGCTTGCCAAACAAGGTTTGTAAACGCTTCGGTCCTGATTTCGGCAACCTTGGCATTGGCAGATGGTACCTCGATGTCGACAATGCCGTCTTCATCTTCCTCAAACAGGTCAAGCGTACTGATAAGTTGGTTATAGGCGATTTCCGCACCGAATTCAGGCTTGAGTTTACTACTACCTACTTTGCCATAGGTCGTGCGCAATATACTTTCTATTGTATCGGTCTCTGCTTGCGAGTCCGACAGGAACGTGCGGACGCCTTGGTTATTCTCGTCGGTCAACAGGCTGGGGTTGGAGCGGCTCTCGAACTCGGTCAGTCCAATCAGGCTTAGTTGCCAGTTTTTGGCAGAAGTTTTGGTCCAATTTGCGCCCAGCTCGAACGCGTGGTCAGTGTTGGGTTGATTAATCACCGTAAACTCGTCCGGCCTGCTGTCGGGCAGGCGATTGTCAAAAATCTCGCGTGTTATGAGGTGACCGGGTCTGCCGCCGCCAAAACGTGTGTTAATAATCAAGCGACCGCCAAAAAGGTTTTTGCCTGCTTCGCCGGTATACCACGCCCATTCGCCTTTGTTTGCGCGGTTTTCCGTTGTACTGGACGTTAGATTTCCCTCGGTGTCGAAGTCCTGGAATACAGCTGACCTTGGGTTGCTGAAGGCTCCAGTGGAAAGGCGGGAACTTGTTTCCCAACCATCCAGCGTTGTGGAATATGTCAGCTCAAGACGTGGTCGTACCGTGCCGTCAGCGCCGCGTTCCAACGAGTATGTTGCGGTGCCGGTGCTGGCTCCGGCAATGCGGACAATGTTAGCGACTACGCTTTGGCCTGCTGCGTTCGACGCACCCACGCCGCCGCGCAGCACTTCAATTTTTTCAACCTGCGTTGCCGGAATACGCTTCAACACGTCTTCAAGGTTGTTTTTGGAGGTGGGCCGCGCACCGTCCAGCAGTACGTTACCTGCGGTGCCGCCAAAGCCACGGGCACTGCGGCCGCTTTGCAGGTTAAAGCCCGGCACACGGCGGATCATGTCCAGCGCATTTTGTGGCGCAAACCGAATAAAAAAAATGGCACTGTATGATGAGTTGCGGCCGTCGGTATTTGTATCAGCAACGATATCTTCTTGCTTCTTTTCTGGTGTCTCTTTTTGAGTAAGCTTTTCGTCAACTTCAATTTCTTGGAGTGTGTCTGCACTCAGCGTCGAAGTTGCGGCTGCAGGCAGTGCGTATACGCAAGACAGCACACACACGGCAACCGCTGTGAACAATCCCACTTTGGTCAGTCGCAGGCCATGCAGGTGCCCAGACACAAGATTAACTGTGTCATCAACTGTTTCACTATACCTGCTGCGTTGCCGCATAAATTCCCCACGGTCTCAACTGTATCCAACCATCTTTCTACGTGATTGCTTACGAAAGGCTTGATTGCGCCCATTCCCCTGAAACTGTTGGTATCTCCGGCCCTGAGGACGCCCACCGGACATTGCATAACATGTGATGGGTTTAGGTCAATCTCTTGTTTATCTTCAGCCTGACCGTTTGGCTTGGAATTCTCGCGTGTTCACAATTACTTGATTTTATACAAAATTGTACAAAATAACTTTCAACACGCTAAAACGCCCCCATATGGTTTGTTCAAGGCAGTATTTTCTATCGCCAGGATTCAGCGAGAACCGACCAATAACCAACTCCAGCCATTAGGCTGGATACAAGGAGTAAGATTATGAGCGAATTTACAGTTCACACCCCGGACACTGCGCCCGGAAGCGCTGGTGAAAGCTTGCAGGCGTCCCAGAAAGCATTTGGCTTTATTCCTAACCTGCACGCCGTGATGGCCGAGCAACCAGCCTTGTTGGAGGCTTACAAGGCTATGTCAACATTGAGCGCGCAAACTGGTTTGTCGCCGGTTGAGCAGCAAGTGGTCTTTCAAGTGTCCAACTTTGAGAACGACTGCACATACTGTGTTGCGGCGCACAGCGTTATCTCGGA
>JAJFIU010000123.1 GCA_021774695.1 Alphaproteobacteria bacterium
AAAGCGGCGATGGACACGAAGCGTGATGCGCGCGGCGTTGTTGACGCTATTTCTGCAGAGGATATGGGCAAGTTCCCTGATACCAACCTGGCAGAATCCCTTCAGCGCATTACTGGTGTGTCTATCGACCGGGATAACGGCGAGGGTGCACGGGTAACGGTGCGTGGTTTTGGTCCTGACTTTAACCTTGTAACGCTCAACGGGCGTCAGATGCCTACCTCATCAGTATTCGGCGGCGGTGCACCTGCGTCGCGCTCGTTTGATTTTGGTAACCTGGCGGCTGAGGGTGTTTCGGCAGTTCAGGTATATAAAACAAGTCGCGCGGCTGTTCCAACCGGTGGTATCGGCTCTACCATCAATATCCAGACAACGCGGCCGCTTAATTCGCCCGGTCTGAAATTGGGCATTGGCGCCAAGGGCGTCTACGACACATCGGCGATCAGTGACAAAACTGTTACGCCAGAAATTTCCGGCATTTTCAGCAACACTTTCGCCGACGACAAGTTTGGCGTGGCGTTTACGGGTAGTTATCAAAAGCGCGATAGTGGTTTTGCTCAGGCGTCTGTAGCCAATGGTTGGCGCGGCGCCTATCTTGGATCTGAAAACAACTGGGGTACGTTGCCACAAATTCCGGCCGGCGGTACCGAGGCTGACATTAATGTCACCAATCGGCCTGGCCCAAATGACGTTTACGCGGTTCAGCAAAGCCTGGGCTACAGTATCAATGATATTGAGCGCGAGCGGATAAATGGTCAGCTTGTTTTGCAGTTCCGGCCAACAGACCGACTGACAGCCACCTTGGATTATACCTATTCCGAAAACACGGTCACTACGCGCCGCAATGATGTCTCGGTTTGGTTCAATTTTGGTGACACGACCAGTGAATGGACCGACGGCCCTGTTGCAGGCCCGGTATTTTACACCGAACGATTTGGCGGTAGCCGCAGCGATTTGGCCATGGGTGGTGCAGAATTCGCTGTAAAAAGCGAGAACCACAGTGTTGGTATCAACCTCGAATGGCAGGCGACTGACAATCTAACAGTAGAATTGGATCTCCATGATTCGTCTGCTGAATCAGGCCAGGATAGCCCTTACGGTACATCGGCTGTTCTTGGCACGGCGGCCTTCATTCTGGATAGCCAGAGCGTCAACTATGAAAATGATTTGCCGGTTCTGACGATTGGTACACCGTTTGGTGAAAATGCTATCGATGCAGCCAGCATTGTCGCATCCGGTTCGGTTTTCAGTAACAGCCTGATGCGCGACGACATTCGCCAGGCCCAGTTAAAAAGCACATACGAATTTGATGATGGTATCATCGAAAGCATCCAGTTTGGTGCCACCTATACTGAAAACAAGGTACGTTCTGCTTTTGCAAATGCACAGCGCGACACCTGGGGCGGTGCAGGCCCGGCTTCAGATATTCCGGATGATATCTTTGTCACGGAATCACTAGCTGACAAGTTTGATGCGTTTGAAGGTAGCGATGATCCAAATCTGCTTCCGAATTTCTTCTCGTTCGATTTTGACCGCATGGTTGGTTTGATCGACAGTCTATATAATGCCTGTGGCGGCGACGGTGTTTGCCGGTCTGATGACTTTACAACTGACCGCAGAACCACGGAAGAAAGTTACGGTGGCTATGTGCAGTTGAACAGTCATTTTGATCTGGGTGATCGGCCAGCAAATTTGGTCGCGGGCATGCGGTATGAAAAAACTGAAATTACATCACGCGCCCTTGTGCCGGTTGCTATTGGCACGCAGTGGGTTGCTGCTAACGAGTTCGGTATTATTTTCGGCCCTGAGCAGGACTTTACCGAGCTTTCAGGTGAGTATGATCACTGGCTTCCCGCGATCGACTTCGATATGGAGTTGAGGGACAATGTGATTTTCCGCGCGGCATACAGTGAATCGATCACAAGGCCGCAATATAGTGATATTCAGGGCGGACAGACGGTTAGTCAGTTGTTCCGGGTTGAAGGCGGTGCAGGTAATCAGGGTGATCCTGGGCTCCTGCCGTTCAAGTCCAAAAACTGGGACTTCTCGCTCGAATGGTATTATGATGATGCCAGCTATGTCGCAGCCGGATACTTCAGAAAAAATGTTGATAACTTCATTGGCATCAGCGAAATTCGGGAAACGCCGTTTAACCTGCCGACACCATTTGGTGGTCAGCGATATAATGATGCTGTTGCAGCGCTGGGTTCAGACCAGGACCTAACGGCTATCAGGAACTATATCTTCGCCAATGCTGACCCAAGCACGGTTCAGATAACGGGTGTTGACGCAAACGGCGACACCACCGGATTTATCTTTGGTGTACCGGGTGAAGACCCTGTGCTCGGCTTCGATATTACGGTGCCTGTAAACCAGAGATCAGCCAGTGTTGATGGCTGGGAATTCGCCCTTCAGCATACTTTCGGCGATACTGGTTTTGGTGCGATCCTAAACTATACCCTTGTGGACGGCGATGTGGAGTTTGACATAACACAACCGGCAAGTGTGGCTCAGTTCGCACTGGTTGGCCTGAGCGACAGTGCAAACGTCATCGGTTTTTACGATAAAAACGGTATCCAGGTTCGGGTAGCTTACAACTGGCGTGACAAATTCCTTTCCTCTACCGCAACGGCAGCCGGGCCAAACAACCCGCAGTTTACCGAAGCGTTTGGCCAGTTTGACGTGAATGTCAGCTATGAACTCATGGAAGGCCTAACATTGTTTGTAGAGGGGATTAACGTCACCAACGAAACTCAAAGGCTTCATGGGCGTCACGTTAATACCGTACATTACGCAACCCAGACCGGCGCGCGCTACATGTTTGGTGCACGCTATAAATTCTAAGTCCCTCCCGGCTTTAGAAGAGTGAAAAAAGCCGTTGGAAACAGCGGCTTTTTTTATGAGTTAGGTGAGTAAGCGCTTACTTATTTACCTGAAGTCAATTGTGTAAGAGCTAAAATCCGTTACATTGATCCATGGGATTGGTGACAGCATATATTGGTGTGTGATTTTGAATAAACCTGTCAAACATGTTGTGGTTGTCGGTGGTGGTACTGCCGGATGGCTGGTGGCGACTATTCTCGCCGCCGACTATAATGCAATACAGCCCGGTGGCCTCAAGGTTACACTGATCGAATCGCCGGATGTTCCCACCATCGGTGTTGGTGAAGGCACCTGGCCGACCATGCGTGACACCCTGCGGAAAATTGGTTTATCAGAAACCGAGTTTCTGCGTGAATGTGAAGGGTCGTTCAAACAGGGGTCACGCTTTGATGGCTGGCTCACTGGCGCGCCGGATGATCAATATTATCACCCTTTCGTTTTGCCGAACGGCTACGGTGATGCCAATTTGGTGCCCGCTTGGCAGCAAAGACCTGGAACAGAAAGCTTTGCCGAGGCGATGAGCTTTCAGTCGCGTCTTTGTGAAGCTGGCAAAGCACCTAAACAGACAACCACGCCGGAATATGCGGCGGTGGCCAATTATGCCTATCATCTGGACGCTGGAAAATTTGCGACACTCTTGCAAACACACGGTACCAAAAAGCTGGGTGTACAGCACATCCTCGATCATGTGACCTCGGTCAATGCCACGGATAGCGGCGATATCGCCTCGCTTGATACTAAAAATAACGGTGCGCTTGAGGGAGACTTGTTTGTCGACTGTACGGGCATGGCGTCGATGTTGCTGGGTAAGCATTTTGGTGTTGGCTTTGTTGATAAAAAAGACGTGCTTTTTAACGACAGTGCGCTTGCAGTGCAGGTGCCTTATGAAAATGCCGATGCACCAATTGCCTCGCAGACCATATCAACTGCTACTGGGGCAGGCTGGATATGGGATATTGGCCTGCCAACCCGGCGCGGTATTGGCCACGTATATTCTGCCGCTCATATGGACGACGATACTGCCGAGCAGAAGCTTCGTGAATATATTCTGGTCGTCAATGCAAACGCCGCGGGTCTTCCAGTTCGCAAGATCTCTTTTCGACCGGGCCACCGGGAGAAATTCTGGCACCGGAACTGTGTTGCCGTTGGCATGGCCGCAGGCTTTCTAGAGCCCCTTGAAGCGTCGGCGCTGGTGCTGGTGGAGTTGTCAGCTAACATGATCAGCCATGAAATGCCCGCGAACCGGCACATTATGGATATGGCAGCCCAGCGCTTTAATGAGCGTTTTCTCTACCGCTGGGACCGGATCATTGATTTTCTGAAACTACATTATGTGCTCAGTAAACGTGCCGACAGTGACTATTGGGCCGATAACCGGAGCCAGGAAACCATTCCAGATCGGTTGCAATCGCTTATGGATTTATGGCGGTATCAGCCCCCTTCGGCGCAAGATTTTACCCAGATTGAGGAAGTGTTCCCCTCCGCAAGTTATCAATATATTCTGTACGGCATGGGTTTTAAAACCGCGCCGCCGCCAACATCGAGGCACCGTGATGCAATCGATGTTGCCCAGCAGTATTTTTCAGAAAATGACAAGATCACTGCCAAATATCTTGCGGGCCTGCCATCTAACCGCGAGCTGATTGAGCATATTAACCGTCATGGCCTGCCGCAAAGACAAGATATAAAATTATAATGGAACCGATAGAAAAATAAGGGATTTACCATGGCGAAGCATGAGCTTCTCAATAATATCGACCATAAAGACCTGAAGATTAAAACCGAACGCTCCGAAGCACTGGGCGACGGCGTCATGTATTGTGGTACCTTTGCGTTTGAATTCCGGAAACTGCAGGCTCATTATCCGATTTTCTTCCATCAGGACGCAAATACCGACAAATTTCACGCGGTTGCGCTTTTTGGATTTGAAAGCCATGAAAATCTGTTTTTGACCCCTAAGGGCTGGGACGCTGACTATGTTCCGATGGCGATGGAGATGCAGCCGTTCCTGATCGGGTTTCAGGGTCAGGCGACGGGCGAAGGCCAAACGGTCATTCATATAGATATGGACAGCCCGCGCGTGAGCGATAGCGACGGCGAACCGGTGTTTTTGCCACGCGGCGGTAACACACCTTACCTGACAAAAATTGCAGAGATACTCGACGCCGTACATGCGGGCAGCGGTTATAACCAAGACTTTATGGACACGCTCATCCGTCATGATCTTCTGGAGCCCTTCACACTGGACATTGAGCTGGATGACGGCTCCAAAAACCGGCTGGTTGGTTTCCACACCATCAATGAAGACAAGCTGTATGCGCTGAACGCAGAGGCGCTTGGTGAGCTGAACGGCAAAGGCTATTTGCAGCCCATCTATATGGCAGTGGCTTCGCTGTCCAATTTCACAGCCTTAATTGCCCGGAAAAACAAGGCGTAGTCCGGATGTCAGAAACCAAACATACCATTCGGGAACTAACGGGCTGCAAGCCAGATCAGCTGGGCGACAATATTTTATGTTCGACCGAGCCTTTGTTGCTGCGCGGGTTGGTTGCCGACTGGCCATTTGTCAAAGCCGGTTTGAAATCTGTGGACGGCGCTGATCAGTATTTGCGCCGGTTTTACAAAGGCGCGGCGGTAACTTCTTTTTACGGCGCGCCAGAATTGGGTGGTCGCGTTTTTTACAACCAAGAGATGACAGCGCCGAACACAAAGTCTGTACGCAGCAGCTTCACACAGGTGCTGGACAAACTAAAAGAAATCGCTGCTGATGATAATCCGCCACTTCTCTATATGGGCTCCACCACCGTCGATACCTGCTTGCCCGGATTTCGCGGCGAGAATGATGTGGAAATTCCAGGCTATGATCCGTTGGTCAGCATTTGGGTTGGCAATCAAAGTCGCATTGCCGCCCATCATGACCTGCCAGAAAATATCGCCTGTGTTGCAGTTGGCCGGCGGCGGTTTACCCTGTTTCCACCGGATCAGGTTTCCAATCTCTATATCGGGCCGCTTGATGTCACGCCTGCAGGCCAATCAATCAGTATGGTTGATTTTAAAAACCCAGACTTTGAGCGGTTTCCCAAGTTCCGCCAGGCGCTTGATCAGGCGCGTGTGGTCGAGATGGAGCCTGGTGACGCTCTCTTTATTCCCAGCATGTGGTGGCATCATGTGGAGGCGCTGGACCCCTTCAATATACTGGTCAACTATTGGTGGCGGCGCACGCCTGAATATATGGGGCCGCCTATTGGGGCTCTGATCCATTCGATTATGACAATTCGCGACCTGCCGCCTGAACAAAAGCAGCATTGGAAAGCTTTTTTTGATCATTATGTTTTCGAGAATGACGATCAGACAGCAGGGCATTTGCCGCTTGAAAACCAAGGCATATTGGGGCCGATGACAGATGATCTGTCTCGAAAAATACGCACTTTTTTGCTGAATAAATTGAACAACTAACGGGGATTAACCGGTGGATACTCAAGGTCATATCAAACGCGTGGTTATCGTTGGCGGCGGCACAGCTGGATGGATGGCAGCCGCAGCCCTGTCAAAGATTATGGGCAAGGTTCTTGATATTACGCTTGTCGAGTCAGAAGAGATCGGCACGGTCGGCGTAGGCGAAGCCACGATCCCGACACTGTTGAATTATAACCGGTATCTGGGCATTAACGAACAGGAGTTTATGGCGGCCACCAAAGCCAGCTTCAAACTCGGCATCGAGTTTGTTAACTGGAAGAAAAAAGACCATAGCTATATCCATTCGTTCGGCATTACCGGCAAGGACCATTGGTCTGCCGGGTTCCAGCACTTCTGGATGCGGGGGCTCGAAGAAAACATTACCAATGATTTTGGTGACTATTGCCTCGAGCTGGTTGCCGCCCAGCAGGGAAAATTTGCTCACCTTCCCAAGTTGGGGCTGAATTATGCCTATCATATCGATGCATCGCTCTATGCAAAATTCCTGCGTAAAATGGCGGAAACGGGCGGCACCAAACGAGTTGAGGGCAAAATTATCGATGTTGGCCTAAATGGTGAAAGCGGTTTTATCGAAAGCGTAACCACGGCATCCGGCACGGTGGTCGAGGGCGACCTGTTTCTCGATTGCTCGGGTTTCAGGGGGTTACTGATCGAGCAAAAACTTCATACCGGTTATGATGACTGGACCCATTGGTTACCGTGCGACAGCGCCGTTGCAATTCAAACCGAAGCGACCAGCGACCCAATCCCCTACACGCGGTCTACCGCGCACGATAGCGGGTGGCAGTGGCGTATTCCCTTGCAGCACCGGGTTGGCAACGGGATCGTTTTTTGCAGTCGGTACCAAAGCGATCAGGATGCCATCGATACATTGCAACGCAACATTGAAGGCAAGCAGCTTACCGACCCGCGCGTGCTTAAGTTTCGCACCGGCACGCGGCGCAAGCACTGGAACAAGAATGTTATCGCGATTGGCTTGTCCAGCGGCTTTATGGAACCTCTGGAATCTACCAGCATCCACCTTATCCAGCGCAGTATACTCAGGCTGATGCAAATGTTCCCGCATACGGGTATTTCGCAAGCCGACGCAGACGAATTTAATGCGCAAACATCTTATGAGATGGAGCATATTCGTGATTTTATCATTTTGCATTATTATGTAACCGAGCGCGACGACACACCGTTTTGGCGGCAGTGCAAGTCGATGGATATTCCCGACACACTGCAACATCGGCTTGATCTATTCAGGGAGACCGGTCGTGTTTTCAAAGCCAACGATCAACTGTTTGCAGAGAATTCATGGACCCAGGTGATGCTGGGGCAGGGCATGATGCCCCAGCAATATCATCCGATCGCCAACATGATGACCGAGGAAGAAGTTACCAATTTCCTCGCCCATATCCGCAGCAATGTGAACAAGACGGTGGCCCAGTTGCCAAGCCACCAGGATTATCTGCAGCAATATTGCAAGGCGGATGATGATTTTGCCGGCATAGCATAAAGAAAAATACTGATTGAGGGCGCGCACAGCAGTGCTGCGGCCAGAATAGTTTTGAACTAATTGAGAAAATTCAGAGGGGAAATTGTTGTGGAACTATCGGGGTTAGATATTGCGGTCATCGCTGTTTACGCGGTCACCATTGTTGGTTTGGCGCAGTGGGTGAGCCGCGAAAAGGCGGGCCACGCTAAAGATACAAAAGATTATTTCCTCGCCGGCAAAGCCCTGCCCTGGTGGGCCATCGGCGCCTCGCTGATCGCGGCCAATATCTCGGCAGAGCAGATCATCGGCATGTCCGGGTCTGGTTTTGCCCTTGGCCTTGGTATCGCAAGCTATGAGTGGATGGCGGCGATTACATTGATCATTGTTGGTAAATATTTTCTGCCTATTTTCCTGCGTCAGGGCATTTATACAATGCCGCAATATCTGGAGCAACGCTATGACCACAGCGTTCGCATGGTGATGGCAACCTTCTGGATCGGGCTTTATGTTTTCGTCAATCTCACTGCCATTCTGTGGCTTGGGGCGCTGGCAATCAATACCATCACGGGCCTTGACCTGGTATACGGTCTTTTGTTGCTTGGTGGCTTTGCCACGGCCTATTCGCTTTACGGCGGTCTCAAAGCTGTTGCCATGACCGATATTATCCAGGTTGTGCTTTTGGTAATGGGCGGCATGATTGTCACTTGGTTATCGCTTGACCAGGTAAGCGGAGGCAACGGCGCGCTTGCGGGTTTTGCTGAGCTGTCAGCCCGGATACCTGAGAAGTTCGATATGATCCTGTCGCCAGACAACCCGCATTATGCCAGCTTGCCCGGCATTTCTGTGCTTGTTGGTGGCATGTGGATTATGAATATTTCCTATTGGGGCTGTAACCAATATATTATCCAGCGCGCCCTTGCTGCCAAATCGCTGGGCGAGGCCCAAAAGGGCATCATGATGGCGGTGGGCCTGAAACTGGTTATGCCAATATTTGTTGTGCTGCCAGGGATCGCAGCGGTGGTGCTGGCCCCCGGCCTCAGTGCGCCCGATCAAGCCTACCCCGAGATGATGAAGCTGGTGCCCACGGGCATTAAAGGACTTGTTTTTGCGGCGCTTATTGCGGCGATTTTGTCGTCTCTTGGCTCAATGATGAATAGTATTTCAACCATCTTCACAATGGATATATACCGGCATTTCAGACCTGATACCGAGGATGCCAAACTGGTTACAATCGGCCGTCTGGTGGCCTTGTCGGCGATTATTATTGCGATGATTACCGCACAGCCGCTGCTCGGTAAGTTTGATCAAGCTTTTCAGTATATTCAGGAATTCACCGGCTTCTTCACACCTGGCATTGTTGTGTTGTTCTTGCTGGGTCTTTTTTGGAAGAGGGCTACAGCAAAGGGTGCTCTCGCGGCGGCGCTTGGCTCGTTTGTACTGTCCGGCGCTTTCTGGATGTGGTGGCCAGAGCTACCCTTCATGGACAGAGTGGGCATCGTCTTTTTGCTATGTACTGCACTGGCCGTGGGTATTTCGCTTATGGGCAAAAAACAGGAGCATGCTGAGATTGTTGATCTCAAAGAGATTGATTTTTCAACCTCCAGGAGTTTCAACTTTGCCGCTTTGGCAACAGTGCTGATCCTAACCGCATTTTATATCGCCTGGTGGTAACCGGCCTGACCTAAGCGACTGCGGCGGCGCAGTCGCTGTTTGGGATTATCTCTAAGGGGGGAAATAACAGTCGGATCAGGAGCTGCACCAACCATGTGTGACGGCGAGCGTGAAGGCGCTCGCCTCGCGCTCAATGTTTGAGGCTGGACTCTAATATAGAAGATTTCGCGATTATGGGTGTCGGTCAGTCAGCCAAGGGATCACCGGTAATTATCACCGGCTTTTCCGAGGTGGCCGCTCCCGCGCCTTCTGCAAACTTCTTCAATTCCAGATCTGGTCCGGCGAGAATTAACAGTCCCAATTGCTCTGAGCCGGACCATTTTACTTCAACAGCGAACTCGCCCAACTCTTCAATTTCCAGCAACAGGCGCTCGCCCATGTCAATAACCGCATCGGTAGAAATCAAAGTGCCCGCAAGCGAGATGTCGCGAACTTTACAGTCAAACACCTGATCATCATCAGTGGTGAGCTTGCCGGTCCACAAAACTGGTAATCTATCATCGCCGCGTTTGTTATCGTCCATTTTGGCTCGCTTTCATTGCTTTAACAGTTAACCTCTGGAGGCTAACGGAATTTACTCTTGTATCCAATAGGTGAATAATGGCATCTGGGCGTCAAGAAATGGTAAACGTCGTATATTGTTTTGCAGCAAGAACAGTCAGGAGATTACATATGAAGATGACAGATCGCATTCGGTCTCTTTTCTTCAATCTGGTTTTTTACCCGTTCACGCTGATATTTTGCGGTTTGATCGTTGCGCCTCTTTGTTTTGCCCGCACCGATGGTCCTGTCCGTCGAGGTATAACTTGGTACTGCGCGGGCTCGCTGTGGGTGGTGCGCTTATGCTCCGGTATTCGTTATGAATATCGTTTCGCTGACAACTTGCCCAAGGACGGCGCGTTGATTATTGCGGCGGCACACCAAAGCAATATGGACCCCATGCTTACTTACTTACTACGCAGTGACGTTACAGCGCTGGCGAAAAAAGAATTGTTTAGCGTGCCTTTTATCGGTTCGATTCTGAAAAAAGCCCGCATCATTAAGATCGACCGTGAGGCCAAAACGGCTCACCGGAGCATGCAGGATGTGGCAGATCATGTGAATGATAGTGGTCGCCCGCTTATTGTCTATCCGCAGGCGACAAGGGTGGCTATTGGCACTAGAAAAGCGTTAAAAAGTGGTGCCTTTTATCTTTACCGGGACGCTGGTCTTACCGTCTATCCTGTAGCCACCAATACCGGCCTGTTTTGGACGCGAGGCTTTTGGCACCGCGCAGGGACAGCGGTGTTTCAAGTGGGTGATCCGTTCCCGGCTGGCCTTTCAAAAGAAGAGTTCATGAAGCGCCTGCATCTTGAAGTTATCGTTAAAAGCAATGATCTTATTCGCGAGGCTGGCTACGGCGATTTATTGCCGGAAAATGCCGATCTCCGCAAAAGTTGAGCTTACGGCATAGGCTTTCAGGTTAGTTTTCTCCCGAAATCGTGAAGAAAAACTCGTGTCACCAGGTCTTGTAGTTAGGTAAACGAACTCTAAACTGTACTGTGCAGCAGGAGAGTGCGCATGGCGAAACTTACAGAAACTCCGTCCAGTCTTGATTATGTGGCCGAAGCGCTGCGTAAGCATTACCGGAAATATGAAGGACTATCGGGGCTGTCGCTTGGAAAAGTGGGCAATTTGCTTCAGCAAACAGTGGCGGTGCTATTTCCCCATCACGCGCTTGCTGACGGCGCTAGCGTTAGCCTTGAAGACCGGCTTGCCGATCTGGAGCGTGATTTTCATGAACTGGTTGAACCGCTGTGTGCGGGAAAGGATGTTGGCTGCACCAAGCTCTTGGTGAAAGGCTTTATGTCTGACCTGCCAAAAATAGCAGATTTTTGCCACGGCGACGCGGCAACCTTGATGGAAGGTGACCCGGCGGCAGAGTCGATCGAAGAAGTGATTTTATGCTATCCGGGATTTTTTGCCGTTGTTGCTTACCGGATCGCCCATACGCTGTATCTGCGGGAAGTGCCATTGCTGCCGCGCATGATCTGCGAGTATGCTCACCAGAAATCCGGCATTGATATTCACCCCGGAGCACAGATTGGCCGTGCGTTATTCATTGATCATGGCACCGGCGTGGTTATTGGCGAAACAGCGATTATCGGCAATAATGTCAAAATTTATCAAGGCGTTACTCTGGGTGCGCTACGGGTCGACCGCGAGCACCGCAGCAAAAAACGCCATCCCACCATTGAAGATAATGTGGTTATTTATGCAGGCGCCACCATCTTGGGCGGCGAAACCATTGTCGGGCGAAACTCGGTTATCGGCGGTAATGTTTGGATAACCCGTTCCATTCCGGCCTGGTCTCGGGTAATGTTCAGGCCGGCAGACACCGATGAGATTGTCCCCATACAGGCGCGCCAGAAAGCGGCCTTAAAAGGGTAGCTAGGCGGTTCTGCGATAGCGAGATACTAACCCGTGCCAACAACCTAATCCGTACCAACGACTACGCCCGCGTTAACAACGAAGAAAGAACAAACCCATGAAAGCATCGTCTATTCTGGAAACCATTGGAAACACGCCGCATGTACGTCTCGGGCGCATGTTTCCGGAGCATGATGTGTGGATCAAGCAGGAACGGGTAAACCCTGGTGGTTCGATCAAGGACAGAATTGCAATGGCGATGATCGAAACAGCTGAGGCTGACGGGTCGCTTACCGAGGGCGGAGTTATCATTGAGCCCACCTCAGGCAATACAGGCATTGGCCTTGCTATGGTGGCTGCGGTCAAGGGTTACCGGCTTATCCTCGTTATGCCTGAGAGCATGTCGATTGAGCGCCGTCGTATTATGCTGGCTTTTGGTGCCGAGTTCGTTTTGACACCAAAGGAACTGGGCATGAAGGGTGCGCTGGCCAAAGCCAATGAGCTGGTTGAGGATACACCTAATTCCTGGATGCCGACGCAGTTTGATAACCCGGCGAATGTAGTTGTTCACCGCGAAACAACCGCGAAAGAAATAGTGGACGATTTCGAAGATGGCCTGGATTGCATGATTACCGGTGTTGGTACGGGCGGCCATCTAACCGGATGTGCCGACGTGTTGAAAAAAGCCTGGCCAAATTTTGAGGTGTACGCCGTTGAACCTACATTGTCGCCGGTTCTCTCTGGCGGCGAGCCCGGGCCACACCCCATACAGGGCATCGGCGCCGGATTTGTACCCGGTGTGATGGATGTATCTGTTCTGGACGGCGTTATACAGGTTGAGCCGGCGGACGCTAAAGACATGGCCCGCCGTGCCGCCCGCGAGGAAGGCATGTTGATAGGCATATCCTCGGGAGCAACCCTGGCGGCAATCGCCCAGCACTTGGAGGGCAAACCTGCCGGAACGCGCGTTCTGGGCTTTTGCTATGATACCGGCGAGCGCTACTTATCCGTGCCGGACTTCCTGCCGGAGTAATCAATTGTTCTGGATGGTTTGACGGCGGTCAGCACAAACAGACATGCCAATCGCCAATGAGGTCGGCTTTGGTGCTTTTGAATTTCGATTATTCTTCGTCTTCGTCGACTTCGGACTGAACCGAGCCGGTTTCCAGCCGCACAATCATCGCCACATGGTCGCCGCGGATAGCCAG
The DNA here is from genome assembly GCA_021774695.1 of Alphaproteobacteria bacterium. Lineage (GTDB taxonomy): Bacteria > Pseudomonadota > Alphaproteobacteria > Sphingomonadales > Kordiimonadaceae > Kordiimonas. The sequence goes on from JAJFIU010000123.1 coordinate 13,126, forward strand.
TTCCTTGTAAGAACCGCGCGGTAAGGGAATACCTTGGTCAATACAGTGGTTTAACACAGCTGGACCCAATTCGCCGCCTTCAATAACCACAGGCTCCGAACCGTCGGTCATTTCAATGGTAGCAGCCACGTCGCCGTCGTCGTTTAATTTGGCAGATATGGAGCGCACTGGCAGGTCTGCAGCCATGCCGCGACTTTCAAGAATTGGGCGCAAAGCGAGAAATAATTCTTCGTCAGAGAAAATGATGCTGCGGGATTCCAAAATCATAGATTAACCAATACTTTTGCTAGTTTAAGAAACCAATCTATTCAGAAACACCGGAAATTAAAAGATATTTTCTATCCGTCAACTGAAGCGGTTCCCATGGCCGCAGTTCGCTCCTGCCAAGCCCTGATAACTGCGTTGGCAACGGTGGCCAGCGGGATAGCAAAAAACACGCCCCACAACCCCCACAGGCCGCCAAAAATTAAGATGGCGAGGATGATAGCATTAGGGTGAAGCTTAACCACTTCAGAGAATAACAGCGGCGCCAGCAAATTGCCGTCCAGCGCTTGAATAATCAGATAGGCAACCACCGCGCCGAGCATAGGGCCTGTTGTGCCCCACTGGAAATAGGCGACCAGCGCCACCGGCAAGGTCACGACGGCCGCACCAAAGTAAGGAATAACAACGCTTAGACCTGTGGCAACAGCCAGCAAGGTCGCATAGCGAATATCGATGATCTGATAAACAATGAAAGAGACGATGCCAACGATCAAAATCTCGTAAACTTTACCGCGGGCATAATCTCCGGCGCGTTCAACCACTTCCCGCCCGACCTGATCCAGAAGGCTACGGTCTTGAGGCAGAAATTTGGCGATCCAATCCAGGATTTGCTGTTTGTCTTTCAGGAAGAAAAACACCATGACCGGCACCAGAACCGTATAGACTGCGGTGGTGATGGCACTGGTAACGCCAGCAGAAAAATATTGCAGGATTTGCGGCCCAATGTTGGCAATTTCATTGCCCAGGTTGGCAAATGCTGCGCGAACCTGATCCTCAGAGATTAACTCTGGGAAGCGATCCTGCATGGACAGAAGGGCCTTTTGCACGCTGCCGACCATGGCGGGCGTGTCGTTGATGAATTGAACGATTTGCCCCACTAACGGCGGAATGACAGCCAGAAGAACAGTAAGTGAAATCAGGACGAAGCCGATGAATACGGACAAGAAGGCGAGCATTGGCCGGGCACCTCTGCGCACCAGCCAATCAATCGGCCCATCAAGAAGAAAAGCAATCACCAGCGCGCCAATAGCGGGGGCAAGCATGCTACCGAAGATAGACACAAGAATAACCAAGCCAACCAAAACCGCGATCAGCAACACCACTTGCGAATCGGAAAATGTGCGCCGGAACCACTCACTAACCATATTCATGGTGAAACTCCTCGATGGCTTGGATAGCCAAATTCCTATTATTAGACCTCTGAACCGTGCGATTGATATTTCAGGTGCCGCAGGGTTCTGCAAAAGCAGCTTAACACGGCGTGCCTACTATAAAATACCGGAAAATCGGGCAATTTTATGAAATCATTCGATAAATCACCCGGTAGACACACCGCCGTCGACTATGAAATTAGCGCCGGTGATTGATGCTGCCGCGTCACTGACCAAATAAAGCACCGTTTTGGCGACATCTGCTGGGTCTGCCGGGCCTGACTTGGGAATGCCGCCCGCGAATTTTTCCATATCCCCGCCGATGTCTTCGAGCGCGCGCTCAAACATCGGTGTTTGCATCGGCCCGGGCGATACGATGTTGATGCGCAGTCCCTGTTCGCTATAGTCCAGCGCCGCACTTTTGCTTAAGCCCACAACAGCATGCTTGCTCATACCGTAGGGGGCCATCCATTGGGCGCCCGAACGCGACAAGATCGACGCGATATTAACGATGGAGCCAGTGCCCGCGACCAACATCGGTGGTATCTGGTACCGCATGGCGTTCCAAACGCCCATCACATTGGTGTTGAAAACGTCGGCTACCACCTTAAGTGAATGATCGGCAAACTGCGCCGCGCTGTGACTGATGCCCGCGTTGTTAACCGCAGCATACAACGGTTCGCCGCCTGCGGTTGCTTGCTGCACCAGCCCGTGCATCGCCGCATCATCGCGCACATCTGCATGTACAAAGTGTGCAGTGCCACCGGCTGCGCGCACGTCTGTTTCAACGCGTACGCCTTCGCCGTCAATCAGGCCACAAAAAAATACACGCCCGCCTTCAGCAGCAAAGGCTTTAACAATTGCTTCGCCGAGCCCGGAAGTGCCGCCGGTTACGATGATGGTTTTGGCCTCAAAGCGCATTTCAGTTTCCTCTTACACAGCGGATGGCTAGCGCCCGACGGCACAGAAGGCAAGTTTTTATCCGTTTAAACTGATAGAAGAACCGGGCATTTGATTTCGAGGCTTAAAGGTTTACCGCTAAAATGCCAGATTAGCTGTCATGTTAGCTGTCGTGGGCGTGGCTGTGTTTGGCCATCGATGCTGGCAACAACCCGCCGAAAAAGCCACGCGCGCCCGTATGGGTGAGAACCGTAGCCAAAACAGCCATCCATAGAAGATACAGGACGTTAACATCGGCAGGTATCGGCAACACCTCCGGCCACAGCATGGCGAATAGCGCGGATCCGATCCACAGAAGCAGGGTCCAGGGCATAACCTGCTGCACCCGCTTGTAACTGCAGGCCCATGTGGCATTCATTTTGCCGTAAATTCCAAATGCCGCCAGCACCAGAAGGGCAATCGGGGCCACCAGACTGCCGGTTAGCGCCATAAGGTCGATCAGATGCTGCAGGCTGTGCGCGTGTACAGACGCATCCGCGATGACCGGGCCGTGGTCATAATAATGCGACCCAATCAGTGCAAGAACAAATAGGATACCGCAACCGGTTCCGATTCGATGTGAAGGCGCTGTTGTTGCGTTTGGTGCGTGCTCATGGTCGCCGACAGGGTGCATAACAACATGCAGCAACGAGCCGGCAGCAAAAGCCTGCCAATATCCGGCCAGCGGGAAATTATACCATTCGCCGGCGAACAGAACCATAAAGTAGGCCACCAGTGTCATGGCGCCCATGGCGGCCAAAACCGCAAAACCACCGGCAGTGGTCAGGATAGGGCGCAAGAGCCACCACACTGCGATCGCAACACCCACGCGGTGCAACAATATGCCAGTTGCCACAAACGAGCCGTGAACACTGTCGCGTGCAAACGCGAGCACAACACCGTCGCTGGCTGCGTGAATGATCAGTGCCAGGGTTGCAACAAGCATGACAACCCGGTGGGTGATTTCCTCGGTTTTATGGAATAGAAACTCTGAGGCCCACGGCAGGATAAAGCCCAAAAAAGCAATAACAAGAGCCAAAAGGCCGCCGTGTTTCAACGCTTCGGGCAGCAGTGTTAAAATAATCAGCCCGAGAACGGTGATGAGTACAAACCCGTCGATCCCGCTCTTAAGCGCAGGCATGCGTTGTACCACCCGCGCCAACAGGGGCGCAGCCAGTAGAACAAGGGCCGACAATATGACAACAATCGTCATGGTATGGTTTCCAACTCTTGGGCCCCAGGGAAGTTTGTTTCCGCAGGGTCCATTGGTGTCATCAGATATTCTCAGATATCTTCTGGCCAAGCGCATTTGCGACTTAGACAGGTTATAATATCACAATATGTGGGAATAAGGCAATATTACAAGGCCGACAAGCGGTAATACCCCCATTTATAGGGGCCTTCATAAGTAGAACTGTTTTAAGCAGCCATGGGCATGCCCATGGCTAATTTTTGTTTTGGCGTTATGCCACCGAGCGCCATATTGGGGCGCTC
>JAJFIU010000124.1 GCA_021774695.1 Alphaproteobacteria bacterium
GATCTAGTCCTTTGGGTCTTTTAAACTCCTGTCCTTCATACTGCACTTTCATTCAAGAAAGGTGGCAGCCTTGTTGCGATTAACTATGGCAGTGGTTTTGTGTTTGCCGTTGGCGCTTGCGCCAGCGGCAGCGCAGGATATTGATTTTGGCAACCTTATGGGGCAAACGCCCTATGAAAGCCCCAGCTGCACCAGCAGTGATTTTCATGAACTGGACTTCATGCACGGCATTTGGGATATGAAAATCCTGATCGACGGCAAATGGGTCCAAGGCGGCTTTTCGGTGCACCGGCCTGCGCTGGGCGGGTGCGCGTCGTTCGAGATCGTATCCTACGAAAATTGGGGTGAGTTTTACCGACCGCTAACCGGCCGTACCGGGATTGGTGCTTTTGCCATCAACTCATATGATCGCAAGCAACACAACTGGCGCCAAGTGTGGATTGACGACATGGGCACAGTTGTCACCAGTTTCCGTGGTAAAAAATTCAAAGACGGTATTCGGTTTGTTGGCCACGCACCGCGCAATGAAGGCTCTGAGCTGCAGCGGTTTGAATGGAAAATAACCGGTGAAGGCCTGCGCGAATTTATCTACGAGCAATCCACCGACGGCGGCCAAAAATGGACCAGAATTGCAACCGTGCAAATGGTGGCCAGACAATCCAGCGGTCGCTGAGTAGGCGGCCGCGTATTTGTTGCATTTATATTGACTTGACCTTTTGCAGCATCATCTTCATATGGCTTTCATCTAATGAATGATAAAGGTTCACTATGACCCCTCCTATCCTCGACGGTGCTGCCCGCACCTTTATGTACGGTAAGCTGCACAGGGTGACAATCACTGGCGCTGATCTGAATTATGTGGGGTCAATCACAATTGATCCATTGTTGATGCGGGCGTCAGGTTTATTGCCCTACACCGCAGTGGATGTTGTCAATATTACTAACGGCGAACGTCTTACAACATATGTGATCGAAGGTGAAGAGGGCAGCGGAACGGTTTGTCTGAACGGGGCTGCTGCTCATCAGTTCTCGAAAGGAGATTTGGCAATCATTATGGGGTATGAACAAGTACCAGGATGTGATTTGCCCGGGCGTATTTCGCGGGCGGTTCATGTGGATAGCGCCAATCATATTGTCAGCGTCGACGAATATATTACGCCGTCGCTGGCCAACCTTGGCTCGCCAGCTAACAATCGCCACAACGAACTATATGTGTCTGTGGACGCTTAGTCGCTAGACGTCCAACTCCACCCATACAGGCGTGTGATCGCTGGGCTTTTCCTTACCGCGCGGTATTCGGTCAACCTTGCAGTCAACAAGCCGGTCGGCGGCCTGCGCCGACAGAAGTAAATGGTCGATGCGAATGCCGTGATCTTTCTGCCATGCGCCGCGCTGGAAATCCCAATAGCTATAGGCCGGGCCGATGGGCTGGATTTGTCGCTGGGCGTCGGTGTAGCCAAGGTTGATTATAGCCCGCAGGTAACCACGGCTTTCGGGCTGCGTTAGTGCATCTTCCACCCAAGCTGGTGGATTATGGCAGTCTACATCCTCTGGAATAACATTATAATCACCCGCGAGCACGACGGGCATTTCGCTGGCAAGTAAGCGCTTGGCCTGCGCGCACAGCCGCGCCATCCAGTCCAATTTATAGTCGAACTTGGGGCCGGGGCGCGGGTTGCCGTTTGGCAGGTAAATGGTCGCTATCCGGACGCCGCGCACAGTGGCTTCCATATAGCGGGCTTGCTCGTCTTCAACCGCGTTACCGCCGTCTAGGGCGGGCAGGCGGCGCTTCACATCCTCAATAGGCTCTTTTGAAAGGATCGCCACGCCGTTGAACCCCTTTTGGCCGTGTGTTTCCACATTCCAGCCAAGCGCTTCAAATTCCAGTCGCGGAAAATTCTCGTCGATGCTTTTGACTTCCTGCAGGCAGGCAACATCAGGTGCAAATTCATCCAGCCATTCCAGCAGGCGTGGCAAACGTGCTTTGATGCCATTAATATTGAAGGTCGCAATTTTCACAGAACTGTCCCTTACTCTTAGCAAATAATAAGCGTGTAACGTGTGCAGAATAGGGAGGCAGGTGTTATTGTCTAGCGGTGATTGCGCTTAAATTGAGCCATTATACTTAAATTGAAAACGACGAGCCGCAGCCGCACGATGAGCTGGCGTTAGGGTTAACCACTTGGAACGATGCACCTACCAAGTCTTCAACATAATCGACTTCAGAGCCCATCAAATAAAGCAGCGACATCGAATCGACAAGCATGGTTACGCCGTCGCGCACCACGACAACATCATCGGCCTTTTGCGCTTCATCGAAGTCAAAACCATATTGAAAACCACTGCATCCGCCGCCAGAAACTGTCAAACGCAGTTTAAGATCCGGGTTTCCTTGCTGTTCAATCAGCGAAGAAACACGCGCTGCTGCCCGCTCGCTCAAGCCAACTGGCGCAGGCTTCGGTGCCGTTTGATCAGGTGATGTTTGTGTTTCAGTCATACTCTAACTTTCAGGCCCAATTTACAGGCACCGTAATGGATACAGCCTTTATGTAGGGACAGCCTCTCTAAAGGTCAATTGCAATGGTAGCACATTTTATCTGCTGTTCAGGACACTTTTCCTGAATTATGCAGCACCTATGAAGCGTTATTTCGAAAGATAACGGGTTTCCTCACCGTCGTTGAGGGCACGCATCGTCGCTGTATATTGGCTGAGCAGGCCGTCTGCACAAGCGCCAGCCGGGAAATAAGCCGTATCTGTGGGCACAGTAACCAAGGCAATAAGTTGCCAGTTAGCGCCAAATTTGCACGCGAGTCCGGTTTGTTTTGAGGTGTCATTCAACAGGAAAGAGCGGCAAAATTTCCCATCGGCATCCAGATAGCTTTCGCCGACAATTGTTTCACCGTTTTGGGTGCCGTCAACCATGCTATTCAACGCTGTCACCGTATGACCGGGCAGCGCACCGCCGGTCGGGTTTGGTTGAAGCAGGAGGAACGATGCGACCGCGGCAACAGCCAGTGATGCAGCAATAGCAGCGGGTTGAAGATACTTGCGCGGCGCAGCGGCCGACTTTTTAGCGGCCCCGATAGCAACAACAGTTTCCGGAGGCCGCAGCATATCCATGATTTCTGCAGGCACATCGCCTTGGGCAGTGCTATCCACTGCGGCCTTGATCGTCTTCGCTAAATCGGCAGTTTGCGCCGAAGACATCGATGCAACACGGGCGCATAGAGCAGGGTCACTGTTTAGCATGGCTTCAATCTCCTGCGTCTCACTCTCGGGCAGGTCTCCCGAGGTGAATTTTTCCAATTTTTGGTCACTAATATGGGTCATTGATCTATCTCAACTCTTCCGCGTAACTTTGCAGGGTTTTGCGCGCCCGGAATAACCGGCTCATGATCGTGCCGACCGGGATATCAAGCATGTGCGCTGCTTCTTCGTATGTTTGGCCGTCCACTAATACACAGGCCACCACCAGTCGTTGTTGCTCGGGCAAGTTCGCAATAACTGCCATTATTTTTTGTGCCGCGTTGCGACCTTCCTGGGTTTGCACGCCGTCTTCACCGACAATATCATGTCTTTCATCGATAAGCACAGTGCCGCCGCGCCGGGCATCCTTGCGTTTCAGGTCAATGAAGTGGTTTTGCATGATCTTGAACAGCCAGCTTTCCAATTTAAACTCGGCGCGGTAACTGTCTTGCCGCAGCAGCGCTTTTTCCACAGTGGTTTGCAGCAAATCGTCGGCATCAGCCAAATTGCCAGCCAGCGTCACCGCAAAACGCCGCAACCGCGGTATCAGGTCGATGATTTGCTGTTGAAAACCGTTCACATTTATTTCCGTCTTGGCCGATTTCGCCTGTTTGCCGTGTTTGTTAGGGTGGCACTATACCACTACGCCGCCATTTGCAGAATATTCCGTAATATCTATAATAATGTGGAAAAGGGAATAATCGGCGCGATCAGGCGTAATCATACTTTCTGGTATCAGAAGGGATATTCGATGAAACTCCTGCATAAATTACTGGTTTTATGTTTGTCGTATGGTTCTGCTTCGGTTTACAGCGAGCGGGCCGCACACAGCCAACCGCTATTATCTGCAGCTTCTCCGTTTGTTTTTCTATCCTCCATTCAGGCCCGGCCTAGCCGCCCAGTTCGCCCTGTGCGCCCAGCGCCCAGACCCACGCGCCCGGCGGTTCGCCCATCAACTTCGGCCAGGCAATCAGATGCCGACCTGATTGTAACCGATAGGACAGTCCAGCAGCGAATGCTTGAAATTGAACGACAGTCCAGCCGTTTGGTTGAACGGACCCGCCGGGCACTTGAAGCCAATAAAAAATCCGACAAACTTGTTACCAGACTGCAAAAAAATTACGGGCTTACGTTCGTGGAGGTCAACGGTCGCTTTCGGTTGGTGCGTTACCGTGAAATCATCGGCATTAATTTGACCGATACTGACCGGATAGCCGCCAGTGCAGGGGGCTTCAAAAGATACTGGCTAACCAACCTTCCGGCGACAGCATTGCAGATTGATTTGTTGCAGGTTCCGGAAGATATGCCGATGCAGGAGGTCATGGAGCGGCTGAAAGCGGCGGGTGCAAAAGGCTTGTTCACCTACAACACTGTTTATACGCCAGCCGGCGCGGCGCGGGAAGACCCCGTTGAAATCCTGTCTACACAACCGGATTTGGTCTTTAAAATCGGCATGGTCGATACCGCGCTTCACCATAAACACAAAGCGCTTAGTTCGGCCACGGTCAACCAGAGGAACTTTGGTCGCGGGGACGAACTAACACCGCGAAATCACGGCACCGCTGTTGCGTCGATCATTGCTCGCTCTGGTGCCCCAACTATTTATGCAGCCGATGTATTTTCCGGGCCAATCCTTTTTTCTGATGTGGAATCGATTGTCCGGGCGATGGACTGGTTAGCGGGGCAGGGCGTTAGCGTAATTAATATGAGCCTTGCTGGGCCACCGAACCCGTTGTTGGCGGAAGAGGTAAAGCGGTTGTTAGTGAAAGGGCATATTATCGTTGCCGCGGTTGGCAACAACGGCAAGAAAGGCGAGCCGCTCTACCCCGCGTCTTACGCGAATGTAGTAGGAGTGACGGCTGTGGATGCCAAGCGCCGTATTTTCAAAGACGCCTATCAAGGGGCCTCTGTCGATTATGCAGCAATGGGTGTGAAAATCAGGGCGGCGGCACTTCGCGGCAATAAGAAATATTCGGGAACGTCATTTGCCAGCCCCGTGATTGCGGCGTTTCTCGCTATTCGGTATCGGCAAGCCGATGTGCAGGGGGCTGCAGATACAATTAAAATGATGAACAATCATGTTGTTGATTTGGGTGCGCCGGGTCACGACGCTGTTTTCGGTATTGGTTTTTTGCCACCCCCCTAAGAAAGACCACTGTTAAAAAACTGGAGCTTGAGATGCTGGCGGCGGTGTTTACTGCGCACGCGGTAGGGGACAAAACGCGCTTGTCCGCCACCAGCTTTGGGCCCGCTCGCCAAGAACTTGGGTTTGCGGCGAGCCCTTGGGGAGATATCAGGGGGGAGATATCAGGGGGGAGGTCCGAATGGCTAGATGAACTCTACATCCGATACAGTCAGCAAGCTGTCCTGGACCATGATAGTGCCAACAACAACGCCGTCATCAGCAACATCAACTGGTTCGGCTTCAACGGCGCCCGGTCGCGCTGGGTCTGACAGATCAATCAGCGATATGATTGTATAGTCATCAGTGCCGTCGCCGTCGCTATCGCCGTAGCTGAAGCGCGCGGTCAGGTCGTCGCCCTGAATTTGCAACTTGTCGCCGTCTTCGCGGGAGAAATCACGGATGTGGTCCCTGCCTGTGCCGTGTTCCACGGATGCGCGATTGGTGTAGCCGAAAACGAATGTATCGGCCCCTTCGCCGCCACTGTAGCTGTCGCTGCCAACACTATCGACCAGTGTGTCGGCGCCAGCGCCGCCGATGACATGGTCATTGCCCGCGCCGCCGAACAACAAGTCGCTGCCTTCGCCGCCGATGAGCAGGTCATTGCCTGCGCCGCCATCAATTTTGTCATCGCCTTCGCCGCCGCCCAGCTTGTCATTGCCGTTGCCGCCGCGCACCAGATCATCACCGCCGCCAGCACGCACGCCGTCATTTCCGCCGTGTGCCCATATAACGTCGGCGCGGTCAGTGCCGTGCAACACATCATCACCGTCGGTTCCTTCAATGATGTTATCACCGCCTTCATCTGCTCCCGGGCGCACCAGATCAGGCCTGTCTGGGTCTGCGTTTGGGCGCGTTGGGTCTGGACGAACAGGGTCTGGGTGCACAGCATCCGGGCGCACTGGTCCGGCAATGTCAGGCCGATCGCCGTCATCTGAATGGGGGCGCACGGTCACGGTGCCAGGGTCTCTAACAGTAATAGGGTCTCTAACCGCAAGTGGCCGTATGCCAGCATTGCTGGTAGGTGCAGTCACATCTGTTGGATTTAAGCGTATCATTATAGTCCTCCATCATAAGTGTTCATCTGATTCTCTGGTGTATTGGTGGTGTATCGGAAGGACTACGTGCTCGGGCGGCTGACTATTCCAATTTATGCCTGAAAAAGGCTGTCCCTAATCGTTGTTTCAGCTCAAATTCAGCGTCGTTTGGTTTATTTTCACGCTACAGGCGAAAAGAATTGCCCTGCATAATTGGGGGCTATACTGTGCCATTAATCGCTTGGAGATTCAGCTAGGCGCGTTTCAATTTTTCAAATTTTCGCCTGCGAAGGCGCTTGGAGATCACTATGTCGAAAAGTCTGCCACACTATGAGGATACACTTGCCGTTTATGCCTGCAAGCCCTCTGAAAGTCGTGGCCGTCTGTCGCCCGAGCCCGAGACTGCATCGCGTAGTTGTTACCAGCGCGACCGGGACCGTGTAATCCATTCGTCCAGTTTTCGCCGTTTGAAGCATAAAACACAGGTTTTTGTTTATCACGAAGGTGATCATTTCCGCACCCGGCTAACCCATTCGCTGGAAGTGGCGCAAATTGCGCGTTCCATTTGCCGGTCGATGCATCTGAATGAAGATCTCGGCGAAGTATTGGCACTGGCGCATGACTTGGGGCATCCGCCGTTTGGCCACACCGGTGAAACAGCGCTTAACGAATGTATGAAAGATTTCGAGGGGTTTGACCATAACGCACAGGCGCTTCGGTTGCTAACTAGGCTTGAAAGCCGCTACGCATCGTTCAAGGGACTTAATCTGACTTGGGAAACCCTTGAGGGTCTGGCAAAGCATAATGGCCCACTGGTTGCTGAGGCTATCGATCATAAAAAGCCGCCTGCTGATTTGCCGTTTGGTTTTAGGGATTATTTGCCGGAACAAGACTTGAAATTACATACATTCCCCAGCGCCGAAGCCCAGCTAGCGGCACTCGCTGATGATATTGCCTATTCCAGCCACGATTTGGACGATGGTCTGCGGGCGGGGCTGTTTGAGTTGCGTGAACTTAAAAATATCCCTGTGGTAGCCCAGCTGATTGACGAAGTTCAGCTAACTTATCCAGGCGCGCCCAAGGACATCCTTATCCATGAACTTGTCCGGCGCATGATCAACAGAATGGTCTCTGATGTTATGGTGGAAAGCGGGCGCAGGCTGAAGCAGTTAAACCCGCAAAGCGTTGATGACATCAGAAATGCGGGCGAACCGGTCATCGCGTTCGGGCGTAATATTTCCGCCGCCGTCGCTGAACTGAAGGGTTTTCTGGCTGAGCGCATGTACCGCCATTATCTTGTCAACCGAATGGGCAGCAAAGCCCGACGAGTGGTTGCAGACCTTTTCGCCCT
>JAJFIU010000125.1 GCA_021774695.1 Alphaproteobacteria bacterium
CGAGATGCCGCCGTCTTCAATTTTATTGATCGGTATCTCGGTAACAGGTGATGTGTATGAGAAGGGGTTAGCATCATCTAGAACAAAACCACCCAGTGCCTGAATGGCGGCCGCAGTTGGACCATTAATAATGTTGGTAACACCGCAACAAACTTCGTCAATTTCGCTATAGTCTGCAATCAGGCGGAAAGTTACGCTGTCGGTTGGCTCCCAAAGGGCCTGCGTGCGCACATTAAAACGATCACGATCGTTCAGGTCTGGCACACTGGAAACGAGGCTTTCTATATAACCATCACGCTTGTTCCAGCTACCAGACAGGCTCATGGCAAATGTGTCTGACAGGCCGCCGGTTATATAGCCTTTCACTATTTTCTGATCATAGTTGCCGTATTGAACTTCAATCCGACCTTCTGCATCGTAGGACGGAGCGGCAGTGACAACGCTGATCACGCCTGCTGACGCGTTTTTACCAAACAGGGTACTTTGTGGTCCGCGCAGCACTTCAACACGCTGAAGGCGGGGCAAGTCACCAATGGCGGCAGCTGACCTAGACCGGTAAACGCCGTCAATGAAGATACCAACGGAAGGCTCGATACCGGCATTGTTGGCGCCGTTACCAAAACCCCGAATCACAAAGTTTGTGTTCGAAGACGTTTGCAGCGTAGTCACGCGCAGTGACGGCACAACTGACTGCAAATCTGAGATATCCAGAATTCTGGCCTTTTCAAAGGTATCTGCACTGGTAACGGAAACCGCAATCGGCGTTTGCTGTAATGTTTGTGGCCGCTTGGACGCGGTTACAATAATTTCTTCCAGTGTAAAACCGTCATCGTCGTCTTGCTGTGCCTGTGCACCAACGCTAAGCAAAGTAGCGGTCGCAGCAACAGATGTCAGTAAGGTTTTACGCAACGGGCGTTGCAAAATAGATGTCATCAAGTCCTCCCCAGACTTTATATAAATAAAGACATAACGCCGCATTCTCTCAGCTTCGGAGGAGACTCGAAAACCCTTTTTATCAGATCTGCGAATACCGAAATGGATCGAAATAGACGTCCGTTTTAAGCACTTCCATTAATATCTTCACTCGGGTTATCGAAAACGTCAAGGTATACATACGGTTGCCGGGGTAGGGTTTTGCCAGAGTGTCGCATGGAAACAACACTTGTTTCGGCCCGGTCCGGGACTGTCTGGATAAGAATTCGCGCCTGTTTCCATAAATATTCGGGGCCGTCTCGATAAAAAAAAGGGGCGGCCAAGCCACCCCTTTTCGCATTATTTTTAGCGTATTCTGCCTAGAAGCGCGTTTGAATACGTGCGTACACCATCCGACCACGAGGATCATGGGTGCGCGATTCGAAGCCACCATTTGTCGCAACAACCGGTGGGCGTTTATCGAAAGCGTTGATCACACCGATCTGAATATTGGAGCCGTCAGCACCGTCCAGAAGGCCACCCAGGTTCAGCGTATACTGCGCGTCAACCGTAGTGTGGCTATCGATGTCACCGTTGGCAACACCGCCGATAACCTGATCATCACTCAAGCCACCAATGTGCCGCACATAGAAACGTGCATCGTGGGTATCATTGCCGAAAGCAATACCCGCGTTCCAGCGCCATTCCGGTGTTGGGCCACCAAAGTTGCTGAAGTTCCGGTTGCCAGCACCCTCAATGGCACCAGCTTGTGGGTCAACGATGTCATAGTTCAGAACATAGGTACCTTCAAAGAAAGGCATGATCGAACCCATGTCGGTTTCAAATGTCTGGCGCACGCTGAAGTCGAAGCCGTCGGTGGTAACCGACGAAGCGTTCACGAAGTCTGCCAGAACAATCAGAATCGTGCCGTTGGGCAGACCGCCAGCGCGAATAACATTGGGGCCGTTAGGGTCAGCATCCACAATCGCCTGGAAGTTTTCCTGAATGATCACATCGGTGAAATCATAGCGCCAATAATCCAGATCAAGTTCAAAACCACCGGACTGATAAGACAGACCGAAGTTCAAAGCCTCACCCTGCTCGGGCACAAGATTGCGGCCCGCAGCATCCGGCGTGCGAACAGCGGCAAATGCTGTACCGCCTAGCGGGTCACTTACCTGATTGAGCGAGGTATTCTGACCAAATTCCTGAAACACGCTTGGTGCACGGAAACTGGTAGAATAACTACCGCGAACGGAAAGTTCGTCAGTCGGGCGCCACAACAAGGACACTTTAGGATCAAAGGTATCACCGATGTTTCCACCGTAATCTTCAAAACGTGCCGCAACAGACAGATCCAAAGTATCAGACAGCGGCACGAAGGCTTCAGCAAACATTGCATAAGCTGTTCGGCTATCAGAGAAATCCTGACCACCGATCAGGAAAGCGAAACCGTCCGCATTGGATGTTTGGTCCAGATCAACGCCAAAAGATTCTTCCCGGTACTGAAAACCAAGCGCGACGCCAATATCACCCGCCGCCGTGGAACCAACCGTGCCGGAAACAACCGCATCAATCACCGAAAGCTCAGACGAGTTGTCCAACAACTGTGTACCGATGATGTAATCGAGAACATTCTGGCTATTAGGCAAAACACTGAAGCTTGTCGCGAACGGATTGTAATATTCGCACGCTCCCACGCCTGCAACACCGGTTGCCGCGTCACATGCTGAGCCACCAAAACCGTTCAGTGCCTGCTGGAAGTTTGCTGTAATGGTATCTTCCGTCGAGACAAGCGAGTCGGCTTCTGCGCGGGTGAAGGCAACATCATACGACCAATCGTCCGTTATACTGCCGGTCAGGCTTGCACTGATGCGCCAGGTTTCGCGCTCACTGCTTGCGGGCGACACGCTGCCACCGTTACCAATCGCCCGGCCAAAGAACAATATTGGGCCCAGTGACGCCGGGAAGATATTGCCCGGGTGGTCTGCAGGCACAACTGCGTTAGCAAGTTGAAGGAACGGGAAGGTCGGCGAGTTACCGCGAATAACTGACTGGTCAGCGTATGAGCCTTCAAGCCGGAACTCATGGTCGCCGCCCAGTTGCTGGGTGATCACACCGAAAGCCTGCACGCGCTCTTCTTCAGGAACCAGATTAAAGAAATCACCGAAATCAAAGCGGCAGAAGCCAGCAGTGAACGGGATGCCAAAGTTATCGAGTATCGGTTGCAGGTCTGTGCGTTCGAGCGGGTTGCCGCCTTGTGCCGAACAGCCCGTCGGGTCAATAACCGGTAGTGCGCCCAACAAGAAGAAAGCGCCCGGGTTACCAAGCGCTGATGTATCATCGAGCGGCTGGCTCAAACGGCGCTCAGCTGTGGTCAGCGCAGTGCGGTCATAATAGCTGGCTGCCACCATTATGTTAGTGGTCTCTCCAGCCCAACCGAACTTGCCTTCAAACAGGGTATCCGCCTGAGAACCTTGGTCGGTCAGCGTTTGGTATTTAGCAGAAACCTCAAAGCCTTCAAAATCATCGTCAGTGATAAAGTTAACCACACCGGCAACAGCGTCGGTACCGTAAATCGCGGCAGCGCCGTCTTTTACGATCTCGATCCGCTGAACGGCTATCTGCGGCACCAGCGAGCTGGTATCAACAAAAGCGATACCGTCGTTTGTTGTGTTAGCTGAAACCACCTGGCGGCGACCGTTCATCAACACCAATGTGGACGAAACACCGAGGCCACGAAGGTTAAAGTTCGACGTACCTGTGGTTGACCCCTGGGTGAATGCATCTGGGTTGTTTTGTGCGCCGTTGTTAATGGTTAGCGTTTGCACCAAATCCGCGATGTTGCTGGCACCGATCTGGCTTAGGTTTTCAGAGCCGATAACCGCAATGGGTGAAGGGCTGCTGGATTGGGTTTTACCTTTGATGTAGCTGCCGGTAACGACAACTTCTTCAATTTCTACGTCTGCATTGTCCTGCGCAGTAGCTGCAACACTGACAAGCATGGTCAGGCAACCGGCGGTTAAGGCCGTGGTCCTGAAAAAATTATTGGGGCGCATGTTTCTCTCCTGAGTGTAAAAAGCTTAGTGCTTGATAGTCCTTCCCATCTATATTGGATAAGACATAACGCTTGGGGGTCAAGAGATTAGCAACATCGGTTTATCCGACAGAATGCAAACTGTAACAAAACTATCACAGTTGATATCCACTCTTGTGGACGATGATGCGCTGTTATGCAGTGCTGAGAACTAATCTACGCCGGAGTGATCAACGCGTGTTTCACAAAGATACTTGCCTTGCCCGGCCCGATTCGGTGGCTGAGAAACGGCGTTAAATAAACGGTGATAATATCCGGGTCGATGGGCTTGTTAACATTGAACCGTTGGCGCGATAGAATGGTAAGCGCACTTAGAAAGTCAGAGCGGATTTGTGGCAGGCGCAACCGGATAATTTCAGAATCGCGCTGTTCAATCACCACCAGTGTTAAAGTAATTGAAACTTTGCCTACTACCCGGCCGCGGGTAAACATGGAAAAATCGAACGTGTCCATAACGATGGCCAGCTTGCCTTCTTCGGGCATAACCCCCTGCCGCGCTTGAAGGGGCGTTGAGCCAGCGGCGGTCACAGCTGCAAAGGCTGCCGCCAGCAACATTAGCCGCAATCCTGCAGCCGCGGTACCTGTTGTATGTTTAATCAGATTTCTCATCGCTCGTCCTACAAACCCATTGGCACATCAGGCAAATAAGGCCCTGACTTCAGACCAACAATATAGGCCAGTTATAAACAGGCCCTTAACGCGATGAGGGTGTATTTGACGCATTTTGCGATAACGTTGCATATTGCGACGTCTTTTATGTCGCTTTATGCGACAACATTGATGCCGTGAACAATGCTAGAAGTTAATAAAGTTCGTAACTATCTGTAACTTATCACTTTTTTTGAATTACTTAAAAGTGGCACGCAGCTTGTAATGTTAGTGATACCTCTCGAGCAGGGAGGGCGGGGATAGGTTTTAATTTACTCGACCCCCAATCGTGCACCTGTTCCCGCATACTCTGCTCGAATTAATAACGAAAAAAGTGGCTCGTGTGTGTGCCACTTTTTTTGTGTCCAAAATCGATCTTCAAAGCTCACCCTGTCAGCCCGTTTGCCCGCGCCCTGCCTGCTGCATTTTCATGAATATTCGCCGTACGAAGCTGGCTGGTTACTTCGACCAGCTGCAGTGACCCACTACTGCGGCCCACTAGCAAAACCAATTGCTGGGAATACCTGCTACGCCCACAGATACAATTAAGCAAAAATACTAAAGGACGGGGAACTGGCGCCGCTTTGCAATCTGGATAGCCCGGACTGGAAGTTTGCGATCTGAGCCGCAATCCGCGGCGAGACCGAACCCTGGAATTTAGCCTGATCCAGCAACTGTTGCTTAATAGGGTCGAAATTGGTCGAGCGATATGCCCTTTGAACGGTGGAAATTGCTGTATCCAGAAGGCCGAGAACATATTTTGCCGTCGCTTTGTCCTGCAAGTTCAGCGCACCTTCCAGTTTGAGGCCAAAAACGCCGCCCAGATCATCCTCGGGTGCAATTTCTTCACCGTCGAGGACGATGTCAAACACTTCGTTTTTCGGTAACAATTTTCCAGCAGACAGCCCGATACGCGAAAGAAGGTCACGACCGTTGCTGCCAGGGATTAAATCAATTGAGACCCCCTCGTCCAGTGCACTGATCTTGAGTTTCTCGCCTTCGCTTGTCGAAGAGACATCGGCGTCAAGTTTACCAAAACCCGCCACCCGCAGTTTCCGTTTGATATCTTCAAATGTATCGCCGCTCTCCAACTCAATTTTCTTGCGAGCACCGTCGCCGAGTTTCAGGTAAAAATAGTCACCTTCCCGCGCCGTGGTTTGAGTTTCCAAGTCCCGGGTCTGATCGCCTTCGATCAGGCCGGTTGGCAAACCCAGAACTTCCAGCACCGAATTGCCCTGGTTGGTGAAAGCCACACCGCCTACAGCCGAGCGCGCAAGCCCTTCGCCGTATTGCTCGGTATTTTCAATAGCGCCGGTTGCACCGTCCAGCCGGGCCACAAATCCGTCAGTGGCCCCGCGTGCAGTTTCGCCGGCCAGCGTTCCAGTTGTTGACCCGGCTACATATAGCTTGCCGTTCTGCACGGTCAGGTCGCTAACGCCGTCGGTGCCGGTTGTCGACAGATACGTGGTAAAATCAACCGACAGACTGGAGGTGCCCGAAAAACTGAAACCACTGACAAAACCTTCAAGGCCGCCGTCCGCTGTGCCGTTCACCGTCGCTGCGCCAGAGGCGTCCAGCGCGCTGTTGGTAGTCACGCCGGAAACATAAACTTTATTGTTGCTGGTATCGATGCTGATCCCGGTGATTTCGCCGCCGAAACCCAAGTCACCGAGGCTCACGCTGGAAAGTTGCGTTGACAGGTCGGAGGCAGATATCCGCGCTACCGCGGCACTGCCGTCTTCGTCGAGCGCCACAATCAGATCATTATTACTATCAAGGGCAAGCCCCCTGATCACATCATCTCCGGAGGTGCCAAAAACGGTAGAATCGGTCAGCGTTCCATCGGTGCCGTCAAGCTTAAGCACCAATGCATCGTTTCCACCGCTTGCGCTTGTAGTTGCGCTGATCGCAGTACTGGTCGACCCGCCAATATATATATCGTCGTTGGTGTCCACCGCAATCGAATAGGCCGCGGTTGTGCCGAAGGTATCCAGCTGATAGCGGAAAATTTCGTCGCCGCGTTTACTAAATTTCACCACAAAGGCGTCGCTGCCGCCACCTTCAACAATATCATCTTGCGACAAAGCACTATCGGTCGCGCCTGCAATAATTACATTATCGTTGCTATCAATCTTGATATCAAACGCCTCGGCAGATTCGGCCACACCCAGCAGGCGGGAGAACGCCACGTTGCCCTCGCTGTCAAACTTGGTCAGGAAAACATCCTGGGTTTCAGCAACATTTAGCTGGTGATCAAAACTACCCTCCGAGGTTCCAACCACATAAATACCGCCGTCGCTGTCCACCGCGACGCGCGAGCCTTTAGTGTCAGAATTTACCCGATCGTCGCTGTTCACATTGGTAATTGACGACGCATTATCTTCTTCCACTACGGCGGTATCGGTGTTGCTTCCAACCACATCCTCGACAGCATCGGCCAGAAACTGGTCCCGCAACTTGGCTATTGCCGGGTCAATGTCATCTTCCTCGGCAACACTAACCAGCCCTTTTGTCTCGGTGGCGGCATAATCAATGGCCACAAACGATGTTGTATCATCCAGTTCAATGGTGGCATCAATATTGTTAAATTCTCTAATACGGCTGCTAACCGCAAAACTGTCATCTAGCTGGCTCAGCGCTGACACTGCATACAACGTTGGTTCCGCCGCCGCCGCAGAGAGGGTTATCTCTTCGGTGATGGTGCCATTGATCTTCAAGCCATACTGGCCGGTATCAACATTGCGTTCGGCGCTGAAGCGCGTCAGATGTTTGGGAGTAAAATTCCCTGAAGTATCATAGGTGGACGGCGAACCGGGGTAGCCGGACCCTTCATCGGCGCTAAACTGAAAACCAACCAATGTTGCTTCGGTGGCCGTATCCGGTGTTGCGTATGTCAGCTTACCTGCGACAATATCAGCAACCGCAATTTCCTGACCGTCGGTTACATCAACTCCGTTCAATTGCAGGCCTGCCGTTGTGGTGTCGATCCGCACGGTGGTCAGAGTAGCGTCATCGCTATTAAAGTCTGCCGTGGTTAATGTTTTGTCGATCGGAATTGTCAGCGCCTCAATCTGGGCGTTGATATGGTCAACCACATTATTGAGGCTCAAATCACCCGTGATGCCGCTCAGGTCAACCGTGATGTCATCGGAGTTGCCGCTTTTTTCAACCGACACCGTAAATACTTCGCTACCGGTCAGGCCGGTGATAACCGCGTCAGGGTCATCGACAACATAGGTGCCGTTTACTTCTGTTTGGTTCTTTCCGGTTCTGGTGCTGGCTTCGGTGGTATATTCTTTTTCACCGAGGAAAATATCCAGGGTCTCAAGCTCGGTTGACGCCAGATAGTCGCGCACTTCATCAAGACCCAGTTGAAACTGGTCATCCAGCCGACCAAGCGACGAATCGATGGTGCTGTCTTCGGACGCATATTCAGCCAACACCCGCAAATTGGTTAGCGCATTAAAAAGCACGAAGGTCGCTTGATGGTCCGCATTGTCAGAAACACTGTCGAGTATCTTGGCATCTAGATCGATGAAGCTGGTCAGATCGCGAACCCGGCGAATTTGCTCATTCAGCGAAAGGGCGTCTTCGGGAATTTGCCACGGCGGAATAACCGCAGGTCCGTCGTTGCGTCCAAATTGCGACTGTATAGACTGCTGGTCAGCCGCCGACAGGCTGTTGAGGCTGATGCGAGCCAGGTTTGCCTGTGCGTCCAAAGCAATAAGCGAGGTGCTGATACCGATGATCGGCGTATAAGTCTGCTGCCCGCCACTGCCGAACAATCCACCAGAATTTTGTGCACCAAAAAAGGCCATTTGATCGCTTCTACTTCCGTTTCGCCCCCTTTTGGGGCAATAAGTCGCTAGGCACTATTTGCCTATGCGGCATAAGTTGCCGGGCCCTGACACCCAATCGCATCAAACGACTCGGTAAAAGAGGCAATAACTGCCGCCGAATTGAAAATTGGGCGGTTATGCATTACATACCTTGCAAAGACCGTGACAATTGCGGCATTTTAAGCGCCACAAGCGCGGCGATCGAGCCGCCCGGCAAACCGACATCAAGGATTTGAACAATGACTGCACTTTTTTGGCTGATCGATGCCCTTCTTGGCCTCTATTATTTTTTGTTGATTGTGATGATTGTTATGAGCTGGCTGACATCCTTCGGCATCATCAACAGCTATCAGCCCTTTGTCCAAACCGTGCAGCAATTTCTATACAGTGTCACCGAACCGGCACTGGCACCTATCCGCCGCCTACTCGGCCGGTTCCTGCCTAATCTGGGCGGCTTCGACATATCGCCTATCATTCTGATTTTTATGATTTTCGCTATCAGAATTCTGCTGCGTAACGACATCGCACCGCTGCTGGGCGTACATTATTAGTCCCTTATCGGTTACCGTTGAAGGCGTGCGCCTGCTGGTTCATCTAACGCCCAATGCCGCGCGTGACGGCCTTGATCGCATAGACAAGAATGCAAGCGCTGAGGCGCGCCTGCGAGTGACGGTCACCACTGTTCCCGAGAAGGGAAAAGCCAACAAAGCACTGGTTAAACTTCTGGCTAAAAAACTCCGGTTGCCCAAGTCCGCTATGCAGAGTATAGCGGGTCAGCATTCGCGAGATAAAATACTGCTAGTTACCGGCGAAACGCCAATGCTTTTAAAGCAAATAACAGCTATATTTGTGAGCGAAGGACTGATGACACTATAGGGGCTAAACCGGTAAACAGGCAGCACCCCTAAACCCGGGAGCGACCAAATGACCGCCAGAATAATCGACGGAAAAGCCTTCGCGCAAACAGTGCGAGAGGGTGTTGCGCGCGATGTCGCAGCACTGGCAGCAACCCACAGTGTCAAGCCCGGGCTCGCGGTTATTATTGTTGGCTACGACCCGGCCAGCCAGGTTTATGTGCGCAACAAAGTCAAGCAAACAGCCGAGGTGGGCATGAATGGCTTTCACTTCGAGTTGCCCGAGGACACAGCTGAGGCTGATCTGATCAGCAAAGTTAAAGAGCTGAACGGCGACCCGGCGGTGAACGGCATTCTGGTCCAGCTACCACTGCCAAAACACATCAATGAGGCCGCTGTTGTCGGGGCGATTGCACCAGCAAAAGATGTGGACGGCCTGCATGTGGTGAACACTGGCCTGCTGGCTTCCAGCGGCGGCGGCATGGTGCCTTGCACGCCGCTCGGCTGCATCCTGATGCTCAAGGACACGCTCGGTGATTTGACCGGCAAGAAAGCGTTGGTTATTGGCCGGTCGATCCTGGTGGGCAAGCCAGTGGCGCAGCTGTTGCTCAGTGAAAATTGCACCGTCACCATCGCTCACAGTCGAACCAAAAACCTGGCGGGCGAAGTAGCCGCAGCTGACATTGTTGTCGCGGCCGTCGGCATCCCCGAAATGGTTAAAGGCGACTGGGTTAAACCTGGCGCCACTGTCATCGATGTGGGCATCAACCGTGTGCCCGCACCCGAGCGCGGCGAGGGCAAAACACGGTTGGTCGGCGATGTGGAATTCGCGGCCGCCAGTAAGCGAGCTGGTGCCATAACACCCGTGCCGGGCGGGGTCGGCCCCATGACAATCGCCTGCCTGCTGAAAAACACCGTTACAGCAACCTGCAAACAGCATAATATCGACCTTTAAAGGGTCGCCCACCAGCTAAGATACCAACAAATAATCAGAGACTTGTCCGATGTATGAAATTTTTGTCAGCGCTTTTATCGCTCTATTTGTGATCATTGACCCTGTTGGTGTCGCGCCAGTTTTTGCCGGTCTGACCCAAGGGACAACCGCCAAGCACCAGCGCCTGATGGCGGTTAAAGGTGTATTTATCGGCACTCTCATTTTGGTATTTTTTGCTTTCATGGGTAAGCCGTTCCTGGGTGCTCTTGGTATATCCATGGACGCGCTCAGGATCGCGGGCGGCCTGATGCTATTTATCATTGCATTGGAGATGGTTTTCGAAAAACGCGCTGCACGTAAACAGCATGCCGCCGAGATAATGGATGAGCATTTTGAAGATATTTCAGTGTTCCCCATTGCAATGCCAATACTTGCGGGCCCCGGTGCAATCACCACCATTATGCTAGCGGTCGCTGACGCCGGTTCTGACACAACCGCACAGCTGGCGGTAACGGCCGCCCTTGGTGCTGTGATGCTAATCTGCGTGGTGGTCTTCATTGCCGCCGGTCCGGTGATGAAACTGATGGGGCCGACGGTAAATGCAGTTTTAACCCGGTTGCTAGGTGTTATTCTGGCGGCCCTGGCCACACAATTTGTGCTGGACGGCCTGCGCAACAGCTTTACCTGAAACCAGTCAATTCAGCTTTGACTTTGTTTGCTGCCTGGCTTTTGTTTGCTGCCTGGCTTTTGTTTGCAGCCAGGCTAAAGCGGCCACACCCATAGGATCATCGGCATCGCGACAATGACAATCAAGATTTCCAGGGGAAGCCCGACACGCCAATAATCACCGAACCGGTACCCCCCGGGCCCCATAACCAAGGCATTGTTTTTGTGGCCGATGGGGGTCAGGAACGCACAGGATGCACCCACAGCAACGGCCATCAAAAAACTGTCCGGGTTAGCGCCCAGCGCTTGGGCAAGGCCAATGCCGATGGGCGCCATCATAACGGCGGTCGCAACATTATTCATCAGATCAGACAAGGTCATGGTAACGATAAAAAGCAAGGTCAGAACAACAACCGGTGAGTAGCCCGATGACAAAGTGAGAATACCATTTGTTATCAGCGTTGTTGCACCAGTTGTCTCCAGAGCGCCGCCGATAGGTATCATCGCAGCCACAAGCACGATAACAGGCCAATCTATAGAGTCGTAGAGATCGCCAAGCGGCACAATCGACGATAAAACCATACCCAAAGCCGCGAGAGCGAGTGCCACAGTAAGGCCAACAATACCCGATGCCGCCAATGCCACGGCGCCAACAAGTAGCCCCGCCGCAATCAACGCCTGACTTCGTTTACCCATTTGGAAACCACGTTCAGCCAGGGGTAATATTTTGAGGCGCAACAGGGTGTCTGCCACGCTGTCACTGTCTGCCTGCAACAGCAAAACATCGCCGGATTGAAATATTATTTTGTGCAGACGTTTACGAATAGTCGTACCTTGACGGGAAACACCCAGCAAATTGAGCCCATACCGCGATTTAAGCCGTAGGTCGCCAATTTCACGGCCGACAATTCGACTATCCGCAGAAACCACCGCTTCAACAAGCACCACATCGTCAGACGCGAAAACCCCCCGATCCTTGTCAAAATCGCCTTTGATCTCCAAACCAAGTTTATGAACAAAAACATCCAGTTCTTTCGGTCCCGCTTCCAGCAGAATAATATCTTTTTCCTGAATAATCGTGGCTTGCGTAGTTCGCAGTATTCGCTTGTGATTGCGAATAATACCGGCAATGCGAAGATCCGAGGATTGCGCCACATCTTCCAGCTCAGACATGCGTTTGCCCGCTGTTTCCGACCCCGGGGGAACCAAAACTTCCGCGACATAGTCATCAATATTGAACAGGTCTTCCGGTGCAGACTTTGCCTGACGTTCTTTCGGCAGCAATCGCCATCCAACCAGCGCAAGATAAGCCACGCCGACAACCGCAACCGCCAGACCAACCGGTGCAAAATCGAACATGGAAAACGGCGCGCCTAGCGCATCTTTGCGGTAGTTGCCGATAACAATGTTAGGCGGCGTTCCGATCAGTGTGATCAGACCGCCAAGAATAGACCCGAACGATAGTGGCATCAAAAGAAGTGCTGGCGACCGGTTTGATTTTTTAGCGCTTTCAACGGTTGCGGGCATCAACAGTGCAAGCGCCGCCACATTATTCATGACGGCGGAAAGTGCGGCTGCGAAACCCGACATAATACC
Source organism: Alphaproteobacteria bacterium (assembly GCA_021774695.1). Taxonomy (GTDB): domain Bacteria; phylum Pseudomonadota; class Alphaproteobacteria; order Sphingomonadales; family Kordiimonadaceae; genus Kordiimonas. The sequence goes on from JAJFIU010000125.1 coordinate 12,547, forward strand.
AATTTGCATTGCCAGATTTTTTACCGGCGGCACCACGATATGGGCAATGCGGTCAATGGCGCCGGAATTAGCCAGCCCCCTGCTGATAATCAGGACAGCGGCAACCGTGATAACCGCAGGATGGGAAAAACCGTTAAAGGCAACATCAGAAGGCACTATGCCAACCAGTATGCAGACCATAAGTGCTGCAAATGACACCACGTCATAGCGCCACCGTCCCCATGCAAAAAGCACAAAGACCCCGGCAAGAATTAGAAAAAGGCTGATCTGGTCAACTGACATTGATGAAACTGATCCCGTAATGAATTACCGACAATAGTTAGTAGGCGCAAAATACACCAAAGACATAATCATTTTCTTATAGGGTGATTGCAATCTGTTTGCGGTGTTTGGGTTCCTGCACGGTGTCTATTGTTCGTTTTTGGTGTCCAACGTTATCAAACATTTCGCCAACAGCTCTTCATACAGCCACCACCAAACAGGTAACCGCTTGACGGTTCGCCGCATGTTGGCCAAGTTGAATTCTAATTTTGTATCAAGGGGTGAACCATATGTTGAAAATTGTCGCAGGCGCAGGCTTGGTCGCAGTGTTGCTGTCGGGATGCAGCGCCGACGAGACCAAAACCGAACCATACGTATTTACCGAATCTGCGCTACGGCAGCATGTGGAAACACTGGCGTCTGATGCTTTCGGTGGGCGCGCACCGGGCACACCGGGCGAGGAGCTCACGCTTCAGTATCTTGAGGGTGCTTTTAAAGACATGGGGCTGCAGCCAGCGAACGGCGACAGTTACCTGCAAGAGGTTCCGCTGGTCTCCATCGAGACACAAGACAACCCGGTGCTGACGCTGCGCGGTGGAAAAACTGATCATGCATTTGAGTACCGCGCTGATCAGGTTATCTGGACCCGCCGCGAAGATGGATCGTCCTTGTTGAACGAAAGTGAACTGGTGTTTGTTGGCTACGGCATCAATGCGCCCGAGCGCGGCTGGAACGACTACGAAGGCGTTGATGTAAGCGGCAAAACAGTGGTGATACTGGTAAATGACCCCGGTTTTGCGACCCAGGATGACAGCCTTTTTAACGGCAACGCCATGACCTATTATGGCCGCTGGACCTACAAATACGACGAAGCCGCACGGCAAGGCGCAGCCGGGGCTTTGATCATTCACGAAACTGCCCCTGCGGCCTATCCGTGGGCCACGGTTGACAGCAGCTGGACCGGACCGCAGTTCGGTGCTGTGCGCGCCGACGGCGGCAGCAGCCTCGCCGCTGTTGAAGGCTGGATCACTACCGGCGCTGCAGACAAGGTGTTTGCCGCCGCCGGGCTGGACCGCGCCGCACTCAGTCAAGCAGCTCTCAGCGCTGACTTTAAAGCTGTGCCGATGAATATGACCATCTCAACCAACTTCACTAACGAGATCAAGCATGTCACATCCTACAATGTGGCAGCGGTTTTACCGGGCAGTGAAGTACCCGATGAAACCTTCATCTATATGGCCCACTGGGACCATTTGGGCACCGACCCTACAATTGAAGGCGACAATATTTACAACGGTGCACTGGATAATGCCACCGGCACCGGCGGGCTGCTGGAGCTTGCGAAAAAATACGCCGCAGCGCCTGAGAAGCCTCGCCGCTCGGTGATGTTCCTGTCGGTAACCGCAGAGGAACAGGGACTATTAGGCTCCGCATACTATGCTGCCAACCCGCTGCGCCCGCTCGCCGACACAGTAGGCGGGCTGAATATGGACGGACTTAATTATTTTGGCCCCACGTCAGATGTATCTATCGTTGGCTTGGGAAATTCTGAGCTGGACGACATCATCGGCGCTGCTGCGTTTGAGCAAGGACGCACCCTGACTGCTGATGCGGAACCGGAAAAAGGCTATTTCTACCGCTCTGACCATTTTGAACTGGCCAAATTCGGCGTGCCAATGGTCTACCCGGGCTCGGGCACCATTCACAAAGAAAAAGGCAAAGCCTTCGTTGACGCGGTAACCGCCACCTATCTGGCAAAAAATTATCACAAGCCCAGCGACGAAATAGCCGACGACTGGACATTTGACGGAGCAATTGAGGACCTGGAACTTTATTACACCACCGGACGCCGCATCGTCGATACCGACATATGGCCCAACTGGCGCGACGGCAACGAATTCAAGGCTGCCAGAGATAAACAACGAGATGCGCAAAAAAGTAAGTAGCCAGCCCGCTTGAACCGCAGAGGCTTCGTGAAACCCTGGATTAGCGCGGGTCAGTGGCGATCATGTCTTTGCGCTTGATTGCGGTTTGGTACCAGGCTGCGGTGTGGGGGAAACGGGCCTCCCACGCCAACGCGGGCAGGCGGAAATTCAGATAATCCAGCGCACAGGCGGTTGCCATGGCGTCAAGCCGCCAATGGTCCAGCGCATTAACCGCGCCGGCTTCCAAATGGCCAAGCCCGCGCTCGATCGCAGCTGTCCAACGCGCGGTCCAGTAGGGTGACCGCTGCGCCTCCGGGCGGCGGCTTTCCTGCACGATAGCCAAAGCAGCGTCGGTGATGCCGTCAGCCAGCGCCTGACGTTTCAACAGTTCGGTTTTGGCGCGGCCACTGTCATTCATACCAGCGCGGTCCAGCAGAAATTCTGCGATCACCCGGCTGTCAAACAATGCGGGTTCGCCGGGTACCACCAATGTTGGTACCTTTGAAAGCGGATTGGCATCCAGAAATTCAGGTGTGGCATCAAGCGGGTCGGTATCAACAATCTCAATGTCATCCGTTTGGCCCAGATGGCGGGCCAACAGTAACAATTTGCGGGTATAGGGCGATGTTTTGGCGTAATAAAGCTTCATGAGTAGATCTCGTTTTTGATCATCGTTCGCGCTGTTGCCTGCTAAACTATCATGTGGGGCGAACAGGAATAATTCAAGACTGTTTGATAACTTTAAAGGCCCCCCGAACCGCCAACATTCAACCGCCAACATCCAGCAAGGCCAGGACAGCGGTGAGGGTGAAGGCCGATAGCGCAGTTGATATCATCACTGTAGTAACCGCCCGGCGGGTACCAATATTATATTGCACCGCCATGGTATAAGCGACCATACCGCACGGCAACGCGGCGGTCAGAGTTGCAACACCAACCCACACCGGCGGCAATGGCACCAGCCAAGTTGTGACGCTGTAAACCAACGCGGGCAACAGAAACAGTTTGATCGCGACCGCAGTGCTTGCATGGCGCAGGTCTCCGGCGATTTTCACGTGAGAAAGTGCCATTCCGGCGGCGAACAGGCCAACCGGTGAGGCCGACTGCGCCGGCAGGGCGAGCACCCGGTCAAGCCAATATGGGAACGGCAGTGCCAGCGCCGACCATGTCAGCCCGCAGGCCAGTGCAATCAACAACGGATTATGGGCAATACTGCTAAGCGATTTGATCAAAACACTAGGCCCGCCAACGGTTTTGTTGGCCCGTTCAACAATCAGCGTAGTGGTGGTAAGCAGGAACAACGCATGGAAACTGAGGATGACGAGCAGCAGTCGAACACCCTCAGCCCCGTAAGCACCTTCCATCACCGGAATGCCCAAAAACCCGCCGTTTGCAAAGCTGGAGGACAGGGCAAAAATCCCTTGTTCGGCAGCATTTAGCTTGAAGAGGTATTTGGCAACCAGAACAGCAATTAAATAGGAAGTACCTAGTGCGGAATAATATCCCAGCACCAAATACAATTCTTCGGGCGTTGGAAGCTCGGACGAGCCCATAGCGCGAAACATCAGCGCCGGGATCGCAATATACCACACATAGGTGATCAGGATTTCGCTGGACTTGGGCGGAAATAATGTTGTCCGCCCCAACCAATACCCCAGCATCAAAATCAGGAAAACCGGCCCAACAATGGTGAAAATCTCGATCATAGTGCCTGTTTTCGCTTTCTACCGGGTCTTTTTGGGAAATTTCGGGTCAAAATGGGAATCAAACTCGCCATTTTTAGAACCGAACTCGCTGTTTTCGTAATTAAACTCGCCTTTTTCTGAAAACTCCCGCACCAAAATTTGCTGTTTTTGACACCCGCTTAGTCATAAGACGGCGGCTCGGTAATTTTGCCGCGCTGTTTGAGAAGTTGCAGCCGAAGCGCATTAAGTTTGATAAAACCTTCCGCGTCGCGCTGGTCGTAAACACTATCTTCCTCGAAGGTCACATGTTCCATCGAATAAAGGCTATAAGGACTTTTGCGGCCCACCACATTTGCCGAGCCTTTATAGAGCATCAACCGAACCGTTCCGGCGACAAATTCCTGGCTTTTATCAATCAGCGCCTGCAGCATGTCGCGCTCGGGGCTGAACCAAAAACCGTTGTAAATTACTTCGGCATATTTGGGCATAATCTGATCTTTCAGATGCGCCGCGCCTTTGTCGAGCGTGATCTGCTCGATGCCCCGGTGCGCCGCTAGCAATATGGTGCCGCCGGGGGTCTCGTAAATGCCGCGAGACTTCATGCCGACAAAGCGGTTCTCCAACAAATCAAGCCGCCCGATACCGTGCTTGCGGCCGTAGTCATTCAGCGCCGTCAGCAGGGTCGCCGGGCTCATGGCAACACCGTTGATACCGACAGCATCGCCCTTTTCGAACTCCACCTCGATATATTCGGGCGTATCGGGCGCCTCTGTCACCGGGTCACCGGTGCGGCTATACACATATTCTTCCGCGCCCACCCACGGGTCTTCCAGCGCCTTGCCTTCTGACGATGTGTGCAACAGGTTGGCATCCACGCTAAACGGACTTTCGCCGCGCTTGTCCTTGGGTACCGGAATTTGGTATTTTTCAGCAAAATTAATCAGGTCGGTACGCGAATTGAGCTCCCACTCCCGCCAGGGCGCAATCACCTTGATATTGGGGTTGAGGCCGTAATAGCCCAGCTCGAACCGCACTTGATCGTTACCCTTACCGGTGGCACCGTGGCACACCGCGTCAGCGCCCACCTCTGCTGCAATTTCAATTTGGCGTTTGGCAATCAGCGGCCGCGCGATGGCGGTACCCAGCAGATACAGGCCCTCGTAAACCGTGTTGGCGCGGAACATGGGGAACACATAGTCGCGGACGAATTCCTCGCGCAGGTCCTCGATGAAAATCTCTTTAATGCCCATCATTTCGGCTTTTCGTCGCGCTGGCTCCAGCTCTTCGCCTTGACCTAAATCTGCGGTGAAGGTTACCACCTCGCAGTCATAGGTAACCTCAAGCCACTTGAGGATGATCGAGGTATCGAGGCCGCCTGAATAGGCAAGCACAACTTTATTGATTTTATCGGACGTGGTGGACATGAAAGGAACTCCAGAATGACAAGTAACCGCGCGAGTATAGGCTTGCGCAATCACGCGTCAATCGCAGAGTGCTGCTATTTTACTGTCGCAAATGCGCAGAAAAACTAACCTGATTGAGCGCCAAAGAAATATTCTGTCGCAATCCATCGCACAGCGCGCCCATTTGGTCGAAACTTGCGTGAACTCGGTACAAGCCTGATGCAGAACCATTGCAACAAATGACCAGAGGGAAACTCGCCATGCGATACGCTTTATCCGTCCTATTGATGCTTCTAGTCATCGGTTGCAGCCCCGCGCCTGAGCAACATAACCCGCCATCGCTGGACGAACTTCTTGCCCGCCACACCGAGGCGCGCGGCGGCGCAGCAGCCATCGAGGGCGTGCGTACCATCAAGGTTGAACTGGAGATCGTCGAGCCGACTTTCACCGTCACTGGCACTTATGTGGCAACCCGCGAAGGCCATATGCGCATCGATGTTTTTGCAGACGGCAACAGGGTGTTTACCGAAGCGCTAGGCCCGGACGGCGGCTGGCAAATGTTCGGCGATGGCCGGGTGGCAGACCTGTCAGAAGACGGCAAAAAAGCGTTGGTCCGCGGCATTGCCGGTAACCTGTTCGGCCTGCATGAACGAGTAGCCTTAGGCTACAAGCTCGAACTGTTCGGTGATGTAACCAAAGGCGGCAACCCTTACTTTGAGCTGGAAGAGACCACCCCTGACGGCTTTGCAAAACGGCTGTATATGGACCCGGTAAGCTACCAGATAAGCGGCGAGATACGAACCAGCGCCCTGCACCCTGATGTTGATAACACCGAGCAGCGGCAGGAAAGCCGAAACATGGATTTTCGCGCGGACCGCGAGGGCGAACCGGTTTATTCAAACCGGCAGGAAAACCCGCGACATTGATACCGGGGAATTGATGCAAACCACAACCATAACGGGGCGCATCATCAACGGGCCCATCGATTCCAGCCGTTTTAACCGACCAGAAAGCGCGCGGCCTAATTTAGAGGCGCAGTGAAGCTCTGAACACTTGCGATAAATTGAGTTTTTATGACAACCGGAACCTTTTCAGGACGCATATTAGACCACGTGCATTACAGCGCAGAAATTCTGCGTGGCCGTAACCTAAAAGTCAGTCACTTATATAGAAGATGGCCAACGCTGAGCTTGTACCTCAATGAAGCCAAGGTGTTTAGGCATTACAATGGTCAAACCGATGCATTGTATTTTGAAGCCGGTGACCTCGGCTTATACCCATTCGGCGTTTCAGAACAGGTAAACTGGAAAGACGCCACAGAAGCAGTTCACCTACATTTCTCCCCTTACCTGATTCAGACAGTATCAAAACAAAATGCCACGCCCCAAGTCCGGCGAAAACCTTGGTTTCAGGATAAACATCTCAAACATGCCATGCTATCGCTTGCGAAACTTGGCGAAAAAAACTTACCAAGCCTAAGAGAAGAATGCGATGTGATCGTGCGGCACATTACCTCTCATATTGCCGCACATTATTTAGAAATCCAGCCCAAGGTCGAGGCGCTTCTGGGAAAAGCTAGCCTTGATCCGCTAATCGACCAAATGCATGACCATTTCGCTGTCGAAAATACAGTCGAAGGTTTAGGCCAGCGCACAGGCCTTTCAAGTAGGCGTTTTCGTAGTAATTTTAATGCTATCATAGGAATTTCACCATACAAATACCTGACCAACAGCCGTTTAGCCTCTGCAAAATTTCAGGTCTGGAACGGCCAATTAACGCTAACTGAAATTGCCCATAGCACTGGTTTTTTTGATCAAAGCCACTTCAATCGTGCTTTTAAAATAGAGACCGATTTCTCACCCGGCGCTTATCGGCGACGGCATAGCTAAACTGCCCCTTTAACTATCTTCAATCCTGTCCGAAATATACAATTAGCGACACGGTAATTCCGCTATTTCTCAGAATATATTTAGTGGAGATATGTTCATGCAGAAATTGCTCGCAGCTACGATAGTCATTCTATGTCTGACTTCAGGTCTATTCGCACAAGACAATGAAATCACCGATAATCAATGGGACAAGATCAGCGCACCTGCAATGGCCTCGGCCCGCCAACTTCAATTCTCGATGGCGGCAAAAGATTATAGCGATGAACGCACTATTCGGGTTCAACTGCCGCGCGGTTATGATGCGGGCACTCAAAACTATCCGGTCATGTATGTCTTAGACGCCGATTGGAATTTTCCGTTGGTGGCCTCCTATACCGACTTCCTGGCATTTTGGGGGCGCATACCCGAGACGATTGTTGTGGGTATTGATAACCTCAACCGCAATAGCGATTTTGTCAGCCCCGCAGACCGTAATTTCCCGCTTTCAGGCAATCAAGATAGATTTCTAAACTTCGTAAAAACAGAGTTAAAACCATCAATTGAAGCTGGGTATAGAACCAGCGGTTTCGATACTATCTTTGGTCATTCTTTTGGCGGTGTGGCTGCGCTTGCGTTTCTTTTCAATACGCCGGGCTTATTTGATGCGCATGTTGCCATTGGCACAAGCACTTGGGTCGCTGACCGAAACAGTTTTGAGATAGCAGAGCGTTACTTCACATTGGATGAAAAACCCAGAGCTTTTCTATACCTGTCACACGCTGAGTTTGACGGCGGTGACACCGTGCCGGCAAATTTTGAATTCTGGGCGCTGCTAAAACGCAAGAACCCAAGCTGGCTTGATATTCACGTTAGTGAAATTGCTGCAACAAATCATTTCACAGCAGTTGTGCCTTCATTGTTTGAAGCTATGGAAGCAATTTACCCCGCGAATGAAATTATAGAACAGCTACGACAACGCCTTGTTGACCGAGGTGCATCGGCGTTGACGGCATGGGCAGAAGAAACATCAACGAAGTATGGTCCACGCTTTCACCCACAACTTATGGAATTAGGTATAATGGCCATTACATTGGCGGCAGAAGGTCAGGGCGAAGGCGCGACAGCTCTCGCCGATTGGGTCATCACCCAAAATACCAACAATGCACAAGCATATGCCTTTGCTGCACAAACCTACCTGACTGTGGGCGAGCGAGAAAAAGCCAAAACCCTGTTGGATGATGCATTACGTATCGCGAAAGAAACGGGGTATTTCCCAAACCAGCGCCGCATGTACCAACGGTTTCGGCAACAATTGGAAAATTAGACCATAATTTAACAAAGCGAACCGCGATCGTTCAATAGCTACACTGCGCCCAGATGCCAGCTAGAATTTGATCGTACTCACAATAAAAGAGGTGCGATGGGGAGATCGCACCTCGGCCCAAACATGTTGGGCTATACCCTACCGCCAAATGTGGAGGTATGGAAATAGGGCTGGGAGTTTTGGGGGTTTCGTACCCTTAGGCCGCGTCGCGCCAATGGGGCGGGTATGCAGCATCAAAACCGGGCAAGGCTTCAACCCGTTTCATCCATGCAGCGAGCGCCGGGAAATCAGTCGCATAATCGGGGATGCCCGGGTTAATGCCCAGCACCTTAATGCTGGGGCCAACGCGCGCGATCATCGCCAGCGGCGGGTAGAGGATAGCTTCCACCGCAGTTGGCTTGTCGCCTGCCATGAAATCATTGCCGTCCAGCCAGCTTGTTACGGTGGCAATCTCTTGCGCCGCTTTGGCGAAGTTTTCGTTAATCTCGTCTTCTTTGCCGGCGAATGTTTGAGTGAAAATAGGCCGCGCGGCACCGGTGAGGGCTGCGCCCAAATAGCCGTCCACTTCCATCACGCGCTGCCAAATATGCGCAGCCTCAGCCGCTGTGGTGCCAAACAACGGCGTTTCCGTGTAAGCACGCTCAAGGTACGCCAGTATTGCAATCGATTCGTAAACCGTAATGTCGCCGTCGACCAGAACCGGCACTTTGCCGCGCGGGTTGCGGGCAAGATGCTCCGGCGTCCCCGTGTCGCCTTTGCTGCCGTGCAGCTCAACTGCCCTATACTCAAGGCCCTTTAGGCCCAACGCCAGCATGGCGCGCCATGCAAACGGACTGCCGGAGATAAAATAAAGTGTACGTGCCATAAAAATGGTCCCTTCCTTGTTGATCAAACTATGATGACTAGATTGGGAGGAAGCGCGTTTTTATAAGCATGCAAATTTGCATAGCGAGCTCAGCAAATTTGAACCAGACCTTTGTTTGTGGTGCGCCAACTCGTAAATATCACGCTTTGCGGTCTTGGTCTGCATGGGGTACCGCAAAGTACTTTAGACCATGGCAGCTAATTATTCGAGGCTCATCGCCTTGCAATTCGACGTGGTCAAAGGGCGCTTCATAAGTAAAATATTCATCCTTAACGGTGCAAAAGGCATCTAAAATAAGATCACCCTTAACTTCATCTCCAGTCAAAAAATCTCGAGCACTTAGACCTTTTTCCAGAACACAATGTGTTTGATGTGTCGGCAATACCGACGGATTCCAAACTCTAGAAGACGCGCCGTTAAGATCGGCACCGCGCCCGTATATCTCCAAGGCAATTTTAAGCTCCGGAGCTATACTGTTTTCAACAAGCATTTCCCAGTTTGCTTGCAACCAATCGTTTTCATAATCATTGTCGAAAGAAAATGCTCGAATCGATTCCCTCGAGCCCAAATCATTTACCATTGGCCAACCATATTGAATGGTGTTCCTAAAGCATTCAACAGCTTCCGAGATATCAATCACAATGATCCGCCGCTACTTATCGTGGCCGTGGTCGACGGTCAGCGGGCTCAGATAGTGCGGTTCGGTCAGGCCCTGTTTGCGCATGGCGATACCGGTCAGGCACTCGCGCAAAATACGGTCGGCGTTCTGGGCGCTGGTATAACCGGGGTCAACCAGCGGGTTCATCTCAACCAGCTCGAAGCCCACTACGTTTTTCTCGGCGCACAAGCGCCTGACAATCGGGAACACTTCGCGCGTGGTTAGCCCGCCGGGCTCGGGTGTGCCGGTGCCGGGCATATAGGCGGGGTCCAGCACATCCACATCAAACGAGATGAAGATATATTCGGGGCCGTCAAGCGCCTCAGCCATGGCGCGTTTCATCACTTTGTCCCAGCCGTCTTTCTCGATCTCGGCCATGGTGTGATAGCGCAAGCCGTTTTCCTGCATCCACTCAAAGCCTTTCTTGCCGGGCCAGTAGCCGCGCAGGCCGATCTGGATGAAATTTTCACCGGGCACTAGCTTCTCGTTAAACAAACGCCGCACCGGCTGGCCGTGCGACAGCAAATGGGTGCCGCCAGCACCGGCGTCATAGTGGGCATCAAAATGCACGATGCCCACATTACCGGCACCGTACACATCCACAACACCGGCGGCGTCTGGGTACATAAGCGAATGGTCGCCGCCGACAATCATCGGGATGGCACCCGCAGCCGCCACTTGGCGCACCATTTCGCGGATATGGCCGATGCTGCGCTCAAGGCTCAGACTGTCCACATT
>JAJFIU010000126.1 GCA_021774695.1 Alphaproteobacteria bacterium
CGTTGCTGATCAGGGTACTGAAACCCTGTAATTCTTTTAAAGTCGCATTTAGGTCGTCGCGCTGTGCTTTGAGCGCTTTAATGCGTTCTTCGCATCGCTCGAGTGTGACAGCGCGCTGGGTTTCGCGACCATCACCCAAATCATACAGGTCCAGCATTTCGCCGATTTCTGCGAGGGAAAAGCCAACCCGACGGCCACGCAGTATCCAGGCAAGCCGAACCCGGTCGGCAGCATTATATTTACGGTGTTGGCCAACCCTTTCTGGCGAAAGCAGGCCTTGGTTTTCATAGTAGCGCAGGGTACGTGCGGTCACATCGTAAGCCGACGACAGCTCTTTGATCGTATATTGCGGACTGTTTGTCGGCGTTGGATTTTTTTGCGAATCGGGCATGCTGGGTCCGTACAGTGCTATTTAATGTCATGCATTAGATAGTTGACGTTAACGTAAACGTCAAGAGCGCGGTAAGCGGTTTTTGCTAGCCGGTTGGAATCGTTCCGGATTTTTGCCTATATTGTCGCCTGTATTTTTGGCTGCAATTGCGACTAAATGGGTTAAGGTGGAGCCAGATGCTGGTTTGCTGAAAAAAGACTCGGCTTATTGCACGTGATTTTGTTCTCTGACGGAGACGTAAAATGGCCCCGAAATTCGAGAGTTTTTCTGAGTTTTTCCCTTATTACTTAGCCGAGCATGCTAACCCGATTTGCCGGAGCCTTCATTATATGGGCACAACGCTTGCGACTGCAGTTGTTGCCTATGCGCTTTACGGCCAAAATTGGCTGTGGCTGCTGGCCTTCCCGGTCATTGGCTATGGCTTTGCCTGGGTTGGGCATTTCGTGTTTGAAAAAAATCGCCCGGCAACCTTCGATTATCCCCGCTGGTCCCTGATGGGGGACTATAAAATGTTTGGTCTTTGGATTACCGGAAATATTGGCCCGGCAATGGCTGATGCGCTTGACCAGTATGGCCGGCGTAACAGCAAAGGCGCATAATTTATATTGTATGCATCGCGGCTGAACTACGGCCCGACATGCGTTGCTTTTTGCCCAGACATTGGGTAGGACAGAATTAGGAACTGGGCCGCACCGGCTCTTTAAGCCCTGACCAATCAGGATCACCGCGTACAATGCCGCTTTATCTTCCCATTGCCGAACTGTCGATGAACATCTTTCTTGTCATCGGCATGGGGGCGGTGGTTGGATTTTTGTCTGGTATGTTCGGCGTCGGCGGCGGTTTTTTGATGACACCATTGCTCATTTTCATGGGCATCCCGCCTGCTGTGGCAGTGGCAACCGAATCTAACGAAATTACTGCAGCGTCAGTATCCGGTGCGCTGGCCCATTGGCGGCGCCAAGGCGTGGACGTCAAGATGGGAATGGTGTTGATTGTTGGCGGTGCCGTTGGTTCGTTTTTTGGCGCACAGGTTTTCACATACCTGCGGTCGCTCGGGCAAGTGGACCTGATGATTTCACTGGCTTACGTAGTGTTTCTTGGGTCAGTTGGCGGTTTGATGTTTTGGGAAAGTGTGCGGGCAATTTACCGGCAACACAAAGGTATCAAGCCAAAGCTTAAACCCAGAGAAGATCGCCACAAAGCGTGGATACATGCGCTGCCATTTAAAATGCGCTTCCGCAAATCACGCCTATACGTATCTGCTTTATTGCCGCTAGCTATTGGAATGTTTGTCGGTGTGTTGGCGGCGATTATGGGCGTTGGCGGCGGCTTCGTGATGGTGCCGGCGATGATTTATTTGCTTGGCATGCCGACTAACGTGGTGGTTGGCACCTCGTTGTTTCAGATCATTTTTGTGACCGCGCTCACAACTATTTTTCATTCGGTAAACACACAGACAGTTGATATTTTTCTAGCAGTTCTTCTGCTCGTAGGTGCGGTTGTTGGTGCGCAGGTGGGTGCACGCTTTGGCTTGCGACTCAAGGGCGAGCAATTGCGTGCTTTGCTGGCATTAATGGTATTGCTGGTGTGCGTTAAAATGGGTGTTGACCTGATTGTTGAACCCACTGAATTGTTCAGTGTCGGCGAAGCGGGGTCACACTGATGCAAAACTTAGGGATGCGAAATTTAGGCAGACTTGTGGTGGTTTTTTGGGCTTTGCTTATGGCTCCCTCGGCGATTGCGCTGGTAACCGACCTGTCCAACAAGCGTATTGAAATTCGCTATAGCTTTAACGGCGCAGACCTTATTTTGTTCGGCGCTGTTGGCTCCTCCGCGGTGGATCCGGTCAATGATGAGTTTGATGTTGTTATTGTGGTACGCGGCCCCGAAGCAAACACGGTTATTCGGCAAAAAGCCAAGGTCGGACCTATTTGGATCAATAGTGAGAGCCTTACGTTTCCGTCCGCCCCCGGTTATTATGCAGTTGCCGCTTCCCGGCCGCTTTCCCAAATCGCTAGCGATGCGGTTTTCGCCAGTTACGGCATCGGATTTGACCATTTGCCGATACTAGCGCGCACACCGCGCGGCCTTGCAGCACCCGATAGTGACTTCCGGTCAGCCTTGTTTCGCTTGCAGGCCTCGCACGGCCTTTTCCGGCAGGAACAAGATACCGTTGTGCATATCGGCGAGGGACTTTTCAAAACAGATATTCGCCTGCCTGCCAATGTGCCGGTTGGAGATTTTCTGGTCGAAACCTTCATTTTCAAGGACGGTACTATTAAAGCGCGCAACCGGATTATGCTGGCGGTGGATAAAGAAGGTTTTGAGCGAGCGGCTTATGATTTTGCCCACGGCTACCCGTTTTGGTACGGCTTGGTGGCTGTGTTGGTCGCACTTACCGCTGGCTGGCTGGCTGGTGTTCTGGGGAAAAAATAGCTGCGGCAAACTAGTGCACCCTTAGTTGGCTGCACCTTTCTGAATCTCAAATACAAACGCACCACCCGCTTCGTAGGCGATAACCAGCTTGTGGCCTGCCATGGTGCAAAACGCCGGCATGTCCTGAACAGAAACCGGGTCCGATGCGGTAACGATCAATGTGTCGCCCTGATTCAGGCTATCCAGTTTCCGGCGCGCGCGCAGCACTGGCAGCGGGCAAAGCAGGCCGGTAACATCTAACGTATCTGGTTTTTCATTTCCCATCGACTATCCTGTGGGCACCTTGATAGTTTAAGTTTGCGCTGCATCAGTCTCCGGTTTAGCGCGGTGTGCGCAATAAGTCTAAATCAGAAATTCTCAATAGGGCGTTAACAAGATCAGATGGTAGCCAGTCGTATGGTCATGGCAGTAGCTAAAAATGGGTAAGGCCCACCCTTTTCGGGGCGGGCCTTTGACCGGAATTGGGTGTTTTCCGGTCGCAAGCAGGGCAGTTGGGTGTGGGTGCTGAGAGAGGCCCTGCTTACTGGTTCTGGAATTAGTGATTTATTTAGTGCAACACAGCACCCGCTGGGCGGAAATCAAAGGTTGCTTTTGTTGTCAGATGCGCGTGAATCTCCAGCCAAATATCGAAACCTTCATCGTCGCCAATCGCTTTCATTTTCGACAAAGCTTCATCGGCATAACCAAGTGCTTTGTTGCCAAAATTTTTCAACAGATTGTCGGCAACCAACCCAAAGTAAAAGTCAGGGTCAAAAGGTAATTGCTGCGGCATATATAGTCTCCAGTCAAAATCAGGTTGGTTTTGATTTTGCAACCTGCGTGCCAATCAGAAATTCTTTGTAAAAGTGAGGGTTTTGGCGGTTTGGGGTGCACTGTCGCCTCGGCAAGACGCGGCAAAATTGTGCGTATATTGCCGTGGTAGGTAAAGCTTGCCGCCGCAATGGGTTCGTTTCCGCACCATAGCCGGCTCCCTGTCTTAAAATTGACTTGACTAAGCCACATAGTCCCGCGAGGTTGCGCCCAGTTTCTTGCCTTCAATCTTGTAATAGAAAGACGCTTGAATGACAGTTTCGGCTCATGTTGTTACACCGCAGGCCAGCGCCGTGGCACCTGCGGAAAATTTACCAGTTCGCAACAATTGGACTCAGGCAGAAATTTTGGCCTTGTTCGGTAAGCCTTTGATGGATCTTCTATATGAGGCGCAGGGCGTGCACAGGCTTTATCATGATCCCAACAAGGTGCAGCTATCACAGCTGATATCGATCAAAACCGGCGGTTGCGCCGAAGATTGTGCCTACTGCTCGCAAGCCTCCAGCCACCAAAAAGGCACCGGTTTGACGGCCACCAAGTTGCTTGAAGTTGAGCGGGTTATCGCGAGTGCCAAAAAAGCTAAAGAAGGTGGTGCCTCGCGCTATTGTATGGGTGCTGCCTGGACCGGCCCAAAGGACAGAGACCTGGACAGCCTGACAGCCATGGTTAAGGGCGTGAAGGAACTGGGCATGGAAACATGCATGACCCTCGGGATGTTATCGGATCATCAAACCGCCTCGCTCAAGGAGGCCGGTCTTGATTATTACAACCACAATGTTGATACCTCGGAAGAATATTACAGCAAGATTATCACCACGCGCACATACCGCGACCGTATCGATACGCTGGAGCGAGTTCGCGCCGCTGGCATCAATGTGTGCTCGGGCGGCATCGTTGGCATGGGCGAGGAGCGAGCCGACCGGGCCGGTATGCTGAGAACCCTCGCCAACTTGCCTGAACACCCGCAAAGTGTGCCGATCAATATGCTGGTTGCTGTGCCGGGCACGCCGTTGGAAAGTGTTGAGGCATTAGACCCGTTTGAATTTGTTCGGACCATTGCAGTTGCGCGGATTATGATGCCGCGCTCGGAAGTGCGGCTTTCGGCAGGCAGGCAAAGCATGAGCGAGGAGTTGCAGGCAATGTGCTTTTTTGCCGGGGCCAGCTCTATTTTTTACGGCGAGCAACTGCTGACAACACCAAACCCAAAAAACAATAAAGATATGGCGCTATTTGAAAAACTGGGCATTTCGCCGTTTTAGAATGGTTGCCGTTGTTGGAAGCGGATATCTGCACCGAAAGTTGATTGCGCCTTTTCTGTAAAAGTCACTAGGGTGAATTTGCATATAAAGGGGAATGCGCATGGTAAAATCAATTTTTGTGGTCAGTTATATAACTGCAGCGACTATCGTTACAGTGCAATCCGTTATGGCGATTTTCGCCGGGGGCGCCTTGATGGCCGATATTGGCGTGTTGTTGACGGCAGCACCGCTCACAGTGTTCATCGGATATATCATGCTTTTTCAAAACCAAGCCAGAACCAGTGATCGGCTTTGGCCGGTTATGGCACTGGCAATTGTCGGTGTGGGTCTGAGCCTGTACGCTTTTCTTGTTGGCATTGGCAGTACGACACAAGCACTGACGGCTGCAGCGATGACCGCGCTCTATTTTCTATATGACTTCTGGTATTCGCGGCTTGAGCGCGGTGATATTGGTGTCTCACCCGGCAAGCCACTTCCTGCCATAACGTTGGCTGCGATTGACGGTGCAAATGTGACATCTGAAAGCCTGATGGGTTCACCCGCCATATTGCTATTTTTCCGCGGTAACTGGTGCCCGCTTTGTATGGCACAGGTGAAAGAAATTGCCGCCCGCTACACGGAGTTGAAGGACTTGGGCGTAAGGGTTTTGTTGGTCTCGCCGCAATCGCAGCGTCACACAGGTGCTCTCGCCAAAAAATTTGGTGCAGCGATGGAGTTTATGCGGGATGACAATAATGCGGCTGCGAAAACCCTGGGCTTGGAAAGCCGGTTCGGCACGCCGTTCGGCATGCAGGCGATGGGCTACAAGAGCGATACGGTGTTGCCGACTGTTATTATCATAGACGCGAACGGTGTTGTGCAGTGGGTTCACGCAACCGACAACTACCGCGTGCGGCCCGAACCAGATACATTTTTCGAGGTGTTGAAAGACAAAGGATTGATTTCGCCAGCCTAAGGTATCGCAGAGTTGGGTTTAGTCCGGCTTTTTCATCTGCGGCAGTTCTTCTATGTCCACTATACCCCGCTGGCGGCTGATTTTCCGCTCTCGTTCGCGCAGGAACTGGACCACATGGAGTGGTAGCCCGATTTTGTAGGACACACCTTCTGCATTTTTGGTGATACGGGGATAGTTGCCGCCGGGCTGACTAAGGTTGCCGTTGTATAAGTCTGCAATATGCCAGTCTTCTATTTCAGCAGATATATTTCTTACTGTAATTAGCCGCCGCCGGAACGAAGGTTTAGCGTATTTTTGCACATGTGCCAGAATGCTGTCGTCAAAGTTTGGAAAAAATTGCGCCATGCGACGATAATATTTTGATACCCGCAATTCAGACCGGTTCCACATTTGCGTACCGCGCATACTGTTTACGAAGTCGACAGCATTTTCCCGCAACTGATCATAAATAATCGCGCTGTTGTATGCCGACGTACGAATATTGGGTGTGCCGACGGCCCCCATATAAAAACCGTAAATTACGACAGGGTCGGTCCAGTTGGTCAGTATATGGTGCTCAATATCTGCAAGGGATATCATTCTCTCGCCGAACCGAAATAGCTGCTGGTTAACAAAGGCGTCAGGCCTGTCGATATCAAACAAAGGTTTGAGGCGCGTGATAGGATACTGATCGGCAAGTTCGGCCAGCACAATAACGGTGTAGAGGTTGAGCCAATATGCAAGTTGTTCCCTTTTGGACAGGGCCGCTAACGGTAAATCAGCCTGAATAGACAACAGGTCGTTGCGCATCTTTTGCAAGTAAATCAGTTCGGGCTCTTCGAAGGCATGTATCATCACCCGGTTGCCTTCCTGGTGGGTAATCCGTGTGTTTCCTATCTGAAGTCGGGAGCCGTTAATTTTTACTAGTTTACTGTTAGGTGGTTTGTGCGTGGACGGCCCCATGTCCAGTACTGAGCCTTTAAGGATCAAATCCAGATCACTATAATCAATAGAATATTCGGAACCCGGGGTATGTTCGGTGGGCAGGTCGCGTGCATCGGCACCGAACGCAATAAGAAATATTACACTCAGTAGACCCATGTTTAGTGTTGGCCAGTCTTTGGTCATGCACAGTTCCCCAGACTAATTGGCTACCAACCTTCATATTAACACGCCGTGAACCATGCTCAAAAAAAACCCGGCAACAAAGGCCGGGTTTTTATCACTATTGGTAATCTCGTGTTTTTAGTTGCCGTTATCAGCGTATTCCTCAACTTCAACGGTGCCTTTGCGCTTGGCTTTGGCATTTTTCTCGTCGCGGTAACGCAGCAGTTCAATCACATGATCGGGCAGCGCTGAAACAATTTGCAGCCCCAGTGAATCACGGGTGTTGCTGGCAGCTGAACCACCAACCTGGCCTAAATTCCCGTTGTAAAGGTCGGCAATATGCCAGTCTTCAATGCGGGCCTTTACTTTCTCAATCTCTGCTAAACGGTTCAGGAAGCCCTTCTTGGAATATTTTTTAACATGAGTAAGCAAGTCTTGATCGAAATTTGGAAACTGTTTTGACATGCGCTGATAATAGGTAGCAACGCGAAGTTCCTTCTTTTTCCATACCTGCGTGCCGCGCACACTGTTAACAAAATCTACTGCATTGTCGTTCAACTGATCGTAGACGGTGCCGCCTGTGTAAGCCGTAGAGCGAATGTTTGGTGTGCCGATGGCTCCCATATAGAAGCCGTAGATCACCCTTGGGTCGTTCCAATTGTTAACCACGTGGTCCTGAATATCTTTCAGAGAAATCATCGTGCCGCTCATGTCGAATTTCTGTTGGCGGTAAAACGCATCGGAGCGATCACCGTCAAAAAGCCGATCAAGGTTTGTTATTGGATACTGATCGGCAATTTCAGCAAGCACAATCGCATTATGCAGATTGAACCAATAGGCTAGCTGCTCGTTGCGGCTTAGGCGCTCGATCGGAACCTGGCTTGGAACTGCAAGCAGGTCGTCGCGCATGTTTGCAAGAAAACCTATTTGAGCATCTTCAAATTTGTCGAACATGACCCTGTTGCCCTCCAGGCGTGATGGCAAGGGGTTGCTAATGCTGAGGCGAGATGCCGTTCCTTTGCGGGCCTTTTTTGCGCGCCGGTGCGTGGAAGGGCCCATATCCAGAACCGATCCTCTCAGCACTGCGTTGAGGTCACTAAAGTCCAGGCGGTATTTGGAATTGGCATCAAAATCTGTGGGTAGGTCTGCGGCCATGGCTGATGGTGTCATGCATAGGCACAGAACAAGTAGGCTTATTTTCTTAAGCAATTTACGCTCCTGTTTCTCTCACTGTCGGTTACATTTTTTATTGTTACTTGAGCGATTGACTCGTTTTTTGGTCATCGCCTTTTTTATGTGTTTATCATGGAAAAATAATTCCTTTTCCCACGCTAGAATGAGTTGTTCCTTTCGTCTAAACAATCGAAGTGCGGCAGGTTGCCCCCTTTGAGCGGCAAGCCGCGTGGTTCAATGATCATCAAACACCCCACTAATATGGGGTAAACCTTTCTTTTTTCAACTGTAGTCGCCGGTTTTTCAACTATTCTCGTCAGGCAAACAAAAAGCCCGGCGGAAACCGGGCTTTTCGACATTACTAAAATTGTTGGGTTTAGCTATTCGCGGTTGCCCAGGAAATGCAGCAGGAACATAAACAGGTTAACGAAATCCAGATACAGGTTCACCGCACCCATGATCGCGCCTTTGGCCACCGCTTCACCGGTTGCCATCATTGCATAGCTCTCTTTAATGCGCTGGGTGTCATAGGCGGTAAGGCCCGCAAAAATAAGAACACCGCCAACGGAAATAATAAACTGCATCATTGATGATTGCATGAAGAAATTAACTACCATCGCAATGATCAAACCGAACAGGCCCATCATCAGGAATGTACGCATGCCTGAAAGAGACCTTTTCGTCGTATAGCCGTACAAACTAAGGGCTGCGAACGATGCCGCGGTTATAAAGAATGTTTGCGCAACGCTTTCACCGGTATAGCGAAACAGAATCGTTGTCAGCGAAATACCGAAACAGGTTGCGAACGCCCAGAAAATTCCTTGCAGAGCCGTCGCAGAAAGCCGGTTTATGCCGAAATTCATTACAAGAATGAAGGCGAAGGGTGACAGCATGGCTACCCAGCCAAGGCCGGTCATGCCCTGAATACCAACGCGTCCACCACCCAGATCAACAAGGTTGTAAAAAATGCTCAATATGTCGGGGCTTCTGGAAAGCACCAGTGCAACTATACCTGTCAACAGAACGCCGGAAGTCATATAATTATAGACCTTCAGCATATAGGCGCGCAGGCCTTCATCATATTCCGCCGAGCGCGCAGCAGTACCCGCCGTGTTGGCGGTATTATATCGTTCTACCATTTTAACTCCCCATGGAGGTTACTAACATTGCCCCTAATATGGGCATTTAAGGCGCAAGTTGCAACAGGAACCGAACGCCGGACCGTCGCATTTTTGCAGATATGGTTTATTTATTCGGTTCGCAACACTGCATTTGGTTTTATCGACAGCGCCCGGAAGCTGGAACTAAGCCCGAACAATACCGTCACGAACAGGCTCGTGGTCACAGTTATGATCATTGGCACAGGCAAAAACGCAAATTCCATTTCCATCACTAGCTCAACCACAATCCAGCCAGTAAGCGTTCCAAGGCCCAGCGCAATCGCGGCCGTCACAATGCCGATAAGCGCATATTCAAGCAGGTAGGCTCGCAGAATTTGGCTTCTCACCGCACCAACAACTTTTAGAATAACGCTTTCGTAAACCCGTTGCTGAAACCCAGCGGCGATAGCGCCCGCCAGCACCAAGATGCCCGCAATTATGGCTACCAGCGCGGTTGCCCGCACAGCGGTGCCGATTTGCGCAATCATGGTATTGACCGATGACAGCACTTCTTTCATCCGCACGGCCGTTATGTTGGGATATTTGTTGGTGATGGTTGAATGGGCAACCTGTTCTGCCGCACCTGACGCCTTGAGGGTGGCCATATATGTGTGTGGTGCCTGTGCAAGGGTATTGGGGTCAAACAGGATCACAAAGTTAAACCCGAACGTTCCCCAGTCAATTGTGCGCAACGATCTGATACGGGCCGTGATGTCGCGGCCAAGCACATTGATAGTGACGGTATCGCCGACCGAAAGGCCGAGGCCGTCAGCGACTTCCTTGCCCACGCTAACTTCCGGCTCACCGGCATAATCAGCGGGCCACCAGTCGCCCTCGACGATTGTGCTGCCTTTGTTTAGCTCACGCATGTAGGAAAGCCCGCGATCACCGCGCAGCACCCAGCGTACATCCTGCGCAACCTCAACATCGCTGGCAGCGACACCGTTCAAGTGGGTAACACGCCCGCGCAGGTTGGGAATGGTAACCACGTCCTGAACACCGTCGATGCCGGACGCCGTGGTTTCAAACTCGTCTACCTGATAGGGCTGAATATCGAGCATGAAAAAGGCCGGTGCTTCCGACGGCACCTGTTCGCTCAACCGTTTGCCCAGGTTACCTTCAATCAAGGCAAGGCCTGCAAACAACGTGAGGCCAAGTCCCAGCGAGATAACGACGGCACCGGTTGCGGCACCCGGTCGGTGCAGGTTGGCTACAGCCATGCGTACCAGCGCGTTTTTAGGCCGAGGCGCAGCAGCGGCGGCCTTCTCGATCACCCAGCTGGTGAAACGCAGCAAGCCAAGAGCAGCCCCTGCGCCGATCATGAAGCCTCCCGCTAACATCCGGTTGTCAGACATGCCAACCGCCAGCAGCACCACAATAGTTGCAGCACCGAAAATGGTTGCTGTGTATATCAAACGAGGCCAGCGCCCTTCGGGGGCTACAATAGCGCGGAACAAGCGCACCGCAGGCAGGTCGCGTGCTTTACCCAGCGGCCATACGGCAAAAGCAACCGTGATCATCAGGCCGTATATTGCCGCCAAAAAAAGCGCCATCGGGTAAACACCGCCTTCGGGTTTAACCGGCAGGGTATCGGGCAGAAACTGCGCCAATATGCCCGGCAGGAAAGCGCCAGCAAACAGGCCGGCGGCGATCGCGATGGAGCCAATGAGCAATATCTGTATGAAATAGGTAGCAAACACCGTGTTGCCGTCCGCACCCAGAATTTTAAGCGTGGCAATGGTGCGGGTTTTGCGGTCCATATAACCGCGCACCGCGTTGCCGACACCAACGCCGCCAACAACTAGTGCGGAAATGCCGACAAGGGTCAGGAACATGCCCATTTGTTCAATGAAACGCCGCAGTCCCGGGGCGCTGGTACCGCGGTCACGTACACGCCAGTTCTCGTCCGGGAACACTTCTTTCATCTGTTCGCGTACCGCATTAACGTCAGCGCCCGCGGGCAGCTTTATTTTATAGTAGAAGTTTACCAGGCTGCCTGTAGTTACCAGGCCGGTTTCCGCCAATGCGTCGCGGCCGATCATCACTGTGGGGCCAAGTTGGAAACCCATGTTGGCTTTGTCTGGTTCGCGGTCGATGAAAGCGCGCACATCGGCTTTAATCCGGCCAAACACCAACGTATCGCCCACATCCACTTTCATTTTGTCCGCCAGCAGCGGGTCGATAGCCACGCCCCATACACCGTCTTTAGCAGAAAAGAGCGTGTCGTTATCAAGCGTCGGCGTAGTATCAAATGACCCATATAATGGATAGAGATTGTCGACAGCGCGCAGTTCCACCAATGTGGACGACGGCACGCCTTCAACCCGCGCCATAGTCCGCAGACGTGCCGATGATGACATCTCGCCTTGTTCCTCAAACCACTGGACGGATTCAGGGGTGGATTCGCGCTGGTAGATATTAATTTCGATATCGCCGCCAAGGATCGACTGACCTTCGCGCTCCAGGCCTTCCTGAATTGCCCGCGTAAGCGAACCGATGGCCGCGATGGCGGTTACGCCCAAA
The DNA here is from genome assembly GCA_021774695.1 of Alphaproteobacteria bacterium. Taxonomy (GTDB): domain Bacteria; phylum Pseudomonadota; class Alphaproteobacteria; order Sphingomonadales; family Kordiimonadaceae; genus Kordiimonas. The sequence continues at coordinate 11,794 of JAJFIU010000126.1, forward strand.
ATAAGACAGGCCATAAACACTTTGAAACCGTTCAAACCGGCACGCAGTTCCCTGAGCGCCAGTTTCACCGCAATCGGTGTATTTGCGTCGCGGGTGATCATGACTGAGTAGCTTTGGGCATCAGGTCGCCTTCACCGCTGACCGACTGGGTGTCACCGGTGTCATCAACGATTCTGCCATCTGACATGGAAATAACCCGGTCACACCGATCCGCCAGTGCCGGGTCGTGTGTTACCAAAATCAAAGTAGAGCCACGGCTCTTTGACAGGTCAAAAATCAGATCAATAATTGCGCGCCCGGTTTTGCCGTCCAGATTACCGGTGGGTTCGTCGCCGAATAATATAGCCGGTTGAGGGGCCAATGCTCTGGCAAGAGCAACTCTTTGTTGCTCACCGCCAGAAAGCTGAGCGGGGTAATGGTCCATGCGGTGCGCAAGACCAACTGCCTCCAACTCGCGCGATGCCTGATCGAAGGCGTCGTTGACTTTTGCCAGCTCAAGCGGAACGGCGGTGTTTTCCAGTGCTGTCATGGTCGGGATTAGGTGAAAAGCTTGCATAACGATGCCAACACGGCTTAGCCGGTGGCGCGCCAAATCATCTTCATTGGCGCCGTCAAATGGCAAGCCGTCCACAACGACGCTGCCTGAAGTTGCCTGTTCAAGACCGGTCATCAAACTCATCAAAGAAGATTTACCTGATCCAGACGGGCCTACGATGCCGACTGTCTCGCCGTTTTCGATGTTAAAATTGATTTCTTTCAGGATATTAACCGGCCCTGCACCGGACTCGAGCGTTAGTGACACATTCGTGAGTTGAATGATTGGTTGTGGCTTTGCCATTGTATTTTTTTCCCTCGCTGCCAAATAGTAGTTTATTATTGTTATTTACGTTCATAGCTAGGTACTCGGATCATGAAGGTCAATCGTTTCAATAAAATATTACCTTTGCAGCTTTTTGCATTGGCTGTGTTTGCTTTTGCGGCCAACAGCATGTTTTTTGCGGCAAAAGCGCAGGAAACAGGCGTTGATGGCGCGGAACCGATCGCAATTTTGGCGTTCGGCGACAGCCTTACTGCAGGATACGGCCTGCCGGCAGGTGAAGGATTTACCGATCAATTGCAGGTTTGGCTTGCAAAAGAACTGGGCCAGCAAGTGCGGGTTATCAACGGCGGCGTATCAGGCGATACATCATCAGGTGGTCGTTCGCGCCTCGATTGGGCCCTGTCGCCAATTAAATCCGGCAGGCCTGATCTGGTGATTTTGGAGCTGGGCGCTAACGACGCGCTGCGCGGTGTCGCACCTGAAATTACCCGCGTGAATATGGATGCAATGCTGAAAACGCTGACCGAGCGAAATATTCCGACCCTGGTTGCGGGCATGCTGGCATCACCTAGCTGGGGGCCAGATTATGAGACAACTTTCAATGGTATATTTCCGGAATTGTCTGCGCAATACGGTGTGCCGCTATATCCGTTTTTTCTCGACGGTGTAGCCACTATTACCGAATTAAACCAATCTGATGGTCTGCATCCAACCAAAGAGGGCGTTGCCATCATTATTGAAAAAATTGGCCCTTATGTGAAACAGGCCCTTTCGCGCTAGAAATTTTCGCGCTAGAATCGATACATCGCTAACTTCAGGAGGTGCAGATGGCTCGTTTATTCGTCGGCTTGGACATCCATGAAACTCTTATCGAGGACTTGGAACACGCCCGTGGCGGCGTAGAAGGTGCACACTGGCAGCGCGACAATCAACTGCATCTGACCCTGGCATTTATCGGCGATGCACCCCGAAAAACCAAACGTGAAATCGAAGATACGCTTACCCGTATTCACTTTGAACCGTTTGAATTGTCGCTTGAGGGTGTGGGCATGTTCGGTAAGCCTAGGCACCCAAAAATGCTGTGGGCAGGGGTGTCTGACAAAAAGCCGCTGTTGCATCTTCATGATAAAGTTGCCTCGGCGCTTGCTAGAATCGACGTGGAAATAGACCGCCGAAAATATAAACCACATGTTACCCTAGCGCGGTTTCGGCGCGGCGCAGAAGCGCGGATTGGTGATTGGCTCACCAGCAACCAGCTGCTTCATACGCAGCCTACCTTGGTTGATAAGTTGGTTCTGTTTTCCAGTGAGCGCACGTCCGAAGGCTCATTTTTCCGTCACGAGGCTGAATTTCATGCTTTTGGCTGTGAGATGCCAGCGGATGATTTGGGCGAAGATGATCTTTATCGGGACTGGCCAATTGCCAGTGCGGGTTAGCCAACCTTTGTAGGTTTTGCTTAAGCGAGCACCAGTCCAACAAAAACCATTTCCGAAGCGGCGCCTACTTTTGGCTCGGCTCAGAATAGGACACAACTTTCAGGAAGGGCGGTGCCGAGACAGCAGGTGAATTCACCGCACCTGCGATATCAACAACCGCACCCATAATTAAATCACGCTGACGCCACTGTAGAAAATGGTTCATGCCGTCAATCTTGATGATCTCCAACTGTCGGGTGCCTGTCATTGTGCGTTCCATAAAAGGCACATTTTCGTAGGGCACCAAGTCGTCGTCGGTACCGTGGATGATTGTTATTGGTTGCGTAATGCCAGCTAACCTGGGCTGCAGCAGGCGAAGCTCGTCTTCAAGGGCAATCAGTTCCCGGTTTGAATGGCGCATTACGGCGGGCAACAGCCAGCTAATTGGCGGCACATTGCCCACATACTGGATGAATAATACATCTTCCAAATCCGGGTCCAGTGCGCCTGCCAGCACCAAAATACCACCAACATCTTTTGGGTAATTTGCGGCAGCAGCAGCGACAATAGGACCGCCAAGTGAGTGGCCCGCCAATATGGTTTTCTTGCCGCCTCTTGTGACAAACAGCGGGGCCAGGGCAGCCGCTTGTGCGTCCAATTCAACCAGCTGTTTCTTAGGCTTGGTAAAGCCGAAACCTGGGCGGTCAACGGCAATGAACTCGAACCCATCAGGAACGTTTTTCAGTATATTATACCAATTGCCGCCGGCGTCACCGGGGGTGCCATGAACAAAGATAACCCGCTGGCCGCCCAGGTCGCCGCTGCGCAGGTAGCTTAGCTCAATGCCTTCGCCCACATCTACATGCAGGGTTTCACGGGAAATAAATTCGTCGCTGACAAATTCGGATTCGAAGTCCATGAAAATGCCCCCGCAGCCAACTAGCGCCATGGGAAGCACAATCAATGTTGCCCAGAATTTGAATGATTTTAAAATCTTTTTAAGTCTCGGCATTGGGGCGCAATCCTCGGGCGTCGTTTTATTGTTCTGTTTTCCCCTAAATAAGGGATTATGGGTCTTTTAGCTGTTCACATTGCAGTGATTTAAAACCCCAGTTGGTCAATGATCGCCTCAACTTGACCAACATAACCGCCGCCAAACAGCCTTACGTGCACTAATAGGGGCCAAATTTGGTATAGCACTTTTCGGTTCTTAAAAAACGCTGCTTCGATGGGCATGTGTTCATTGAAGGCATCGAAGAAAATAGGGTCCAGGCCGCCCATCAAGTCAATGAAGGCCAGATCCATTTCATTGTGCCCGTACGATATGGCGGGGTCGATAAACCCGGCCATTCGGTCACCGGCAATCAGCATATTACCGGCCCACAGGTCGCCGTGCAAAAGGCTTGATGCTGGGGCTTTGGGTATGAACTCATCCAGATGCTTGGCCAGGTTATCGATCCGCTCCATTAACGCTTGCGGTAGCCGCCCGGTGCGCGCACAAGAGGTGGCCATGGCCAACAAGCGGCGCTCCCTGAAGAAATCGCACCAATTGTCTGATGGTTTATTTTGCTGAGGCAGAGGGCCAATGTAGGTGTCTTTTTTAAACCCATAAAAAGGTCGACCACCCTTGGGGCGTACCGCGTGCAACGCTGCAATATGTCGCGCTGCGTCTTTTGCCGCCGCCGCGCCGTCAGATACACCGTTGTGGTGGATATAGCTGAGTACGAGAATGCCTTTAGTCTGATACAATACGTCTGGCACCGGTAACAAAGACTTGGAGGCCAAATGCTTGAGCATCATTTTTTCTACCGATGTGGTGTCCGGCTGATCCATCCTTGGTCGCTTGGCGACAACTTGCCTGCCATCTGCCAGTGTCAGCAGGGACACATCGGCAATATCGCCGCCGCTTAACGGCTTTGAACGCACGATAGCTGATCCCAATGCAGTTTCAAGTTTATTGCCGATGGATCCTGACATGGGCGCTAGAAGTGCTTAGACTTGATGGCGTCAAGCAAACCGTCAGCAGCGTCTATCGCTGCGGCATAACAGGTGTCGAACTGGCGGGCTGGACCAATATAAGGGTCAGGCATTTCGTTGATCGGCATATCCGGGGCATAGCTCAAAAAAAGCTGGATACGGTCTTTCAGATTTTGTGGGCAGCGCTCCATCAAATCGTCATAATTTTCCCGGTCCATCACCATAATATAGTCAAAAGCCTCGAAGTCGGTGTCGGCTACTTTGCGGGATTGCTGGCCAGAGATATCCACACCCTGCGCACCTGCCGCTGCCTGAGCTCGGGGGTCAGGCGCTGCGCCAGCGTGATACCCGATGGTCCCGGCGCTATCGATGGTGAAACGCTCTAACAATCCAGCACTTTTCGCTGCTGCGCGAAACGCCCCTTCCGCCATCGGCGACCGACAAATATTGCCCATACATACAAAAAGAACCGCCGTCACGTCGATCTCCCGCTTGTGTTTAAGTCACATAAAACTAGGCTGGGGCTAAATGTGCCAGAAGGAAAACACAGTGGCCAGCTATAAAAACATTGTTGTGCTCACCGGCGCGGGCGTTTCTGCTGAATCGGGCGTTGCAACATTCAGGGAAAATGGCGGACTTTGGGAACAACACCGTGTCGAGGATGTTGCAACACCGGAGGCGTTCGCCCGCGACCCGGATATGGTGCAAAGTTTTTACAATATGCGGCGTGCGCAGCTTGCCAGCGTCGGACCCAATGCAGCCCACAGCGCGCTTGGGTTGCTCGAAAAGAAATTCGATGGCCACGTTACAGTAGTCACTCAAAATGTGGATAATCTGCATGAGCGCGGTGGTAGCTCAACCGTTATCCATATGCACGGGGAACTCACCAAGGTGCGCTGTAGCTACTGCAGAAATGTTTTTGAATGGCAGGGCGATTGTACGCAAGCCAGCAGGTGCCCAGGTTGTTTCAATCAGCCCGCGCTGCGGCCGCACATTGTCTGGTTCGGCGAGATGCCATTTGAAATGGATCGTATAGAAAGCTTGCTCCGTGCCTGCGATCTGTTTATTTCGATTGGAACCAGCGGCAGCGTATATCCGGCGGCAGGGTTTGTATCTCTGGTCAGATCAATCGGCCACGCTCACACTATTGAGGTCAATCTTGAACCCAGTGACGGTGCGAGCTATTTTGCGGAAACTCGGCACGGCAAAGCCGGATCACTGGTGCCGCTGCTGGTAGATGAATTGTTAGTTTGAAGGCCTAGAGGAAAAAACATGACGGACCGCCCTAATCAATTGATACAGGCTGATCGCAATCGGGCGCTTGTCGCCCTGCCAGGCTGGAGGTTTAGCGCGAAGGAGAAGGCGATTTCAAAAACCTTTAAATTTGCCGACTTCAGCGAGGCGTGGGGGTTTATGAACCGGGCCGCCTTGTTGGCGGAGCAAATTGATCATCACCCGGAATGGTTCAATGTTTATAACCGTGTTGATGTAAAATTAACTACCCACGATGCGGGCGGGGTCACTGTTCTGGATATTCAAATGGCGACTGCTATGGAGAGCTTTTGCTGACTTGATTTGACAGATGTTCGTAATATTTAAGCGGTCAGGCCGCCGGAATGGAGTAAATTCTGGACTTCATCCAGTCAAAATTGAAAGATTGTTCTTTGGTCTCTATCCTCTGGAAGTGGGATACCTCTAAAATCTTGTCGATTGTGTTATGGTCTGAGGCTAACGGCAGATAGAGACTGCTGGCCTGCTTAAAATCAGCTTTAGGGCCCACATAGGGGACTTGGCAGTAAAGTGGGTCCCCGCTGGTTTTTACCCGGTCGAAAATAGTCCATATTTCACTGCCCGGTCCCTTGCCTTCAAGTTCAGACAACGACTGACCTGTATAGTCCCGATGTAGAAATTCGCGCAGCCTTGTGCCAATTAACCGATACCTGAAATCAACCGGATCAGTCTCAACATCCAAAATAGCGATATGGGCCATTCGATTGCGTAAGTCGGAGACTTTAATGTCTTTTCGGCTCGGATAAGCGCCGCCGGCCGAAGGACATATTTTAAGCCAATATCGCAGGACTTCATCCTGCACATCGCCCATTTTCATTGCATCGCCTCCGCGACCCCGCCCTTTGATTAGGCGGAATATTTATCACGGTCAATAGTGTTCAGGCAATTACATGCGGGCGTGCGCCATTCGTCTGCTAGGACACCCAATGTTTGATCAGGTCGTGTGCTATGGCGATCGGCGGCGGCACCATAAAATCAGTCGACTCGCCCGCAAGTGCTGCTCTTGCCTGAACGCGAGTAATCCAGATCGCTTCATCAATTTCTGTTTCGTCCAGGGTCAGTTTTTTATCTTTGACCAGCGCTGTGCAGCCGATCATTAAACTGGACGGCCACGGCCATGGTTGATTGGCAATTATAGTGACCGATGTTGCCTCTACTCCGGCTTCTTCCATCAGCTCTCGGGCAACCGCTTCTTCAATTGTTTCGCCCGGTTCCATATAGCCGGCAAGAGCTGAAAAATACCCAGGCGGCAATTGCGGACCGCGACCAACAAGTGCTTCGTCGCCGTGACACGCCAGCATAATAACCACCGGGTCAGTTCGCGGAAAATGATTTGCCCCGCAGGCGTCGCACTGCCGTTCGTACCCGGCTTTCACAAGCGTAGATTCTGCTCCGCATTTGGCGCAAAATCGGTGGCTTTGGTGCCAGCTAAGCATTGACTTGGCCTGTGCGACAATACCAAGTTCAGGCTGAGCAAACCCTGCTTTCATCCCCAGTGCGCGTGCGTCGCGGAATTTTGCATCAGGGAACAGGTCGTCAAATTCACCTTCAGAACCAACCAATTGGGCCGCATAGCGGGGACTGCCGTTCTCTAACCCCAGAAAAATCTGCGTGCCAACCGGCAAATAGGCGCACTGCCGGTAACTGAGCCAGTATATTGCACCGACCGTGTCGCTCAAAATTTCGCCGTTTAAAACCAACATAAAACTCGCTTCAGAGGATTGAAGCAGGCCTGTCATGGTCGCGGCGTCTTTGCGCAGATGGTCTGCGCGGTCCAGCGGGTTACCTGAGAAGAAGCTTTGTATTTCCTGAAGAGCCATGAAGGTGCCTTTAGTAGATGCCAAGTTTAGACCTATTGTTTTATACCTAGCGCGTGAGAATCCGCTTGCAAGTGGTAATAAAGATCGCCATATAAGCCGCGGGAGAGCTGGCGGACAAGCCGCTCGCCAATCCGGTCAGATCCGAAAGGAAGCAGCCGTAACGGGTTGTGCATGGGTCGTTTGGCTCTCCCACCTTCTCAAATCATTGATTTATATCTCGGTTGCCCGGCGTCTGCCCGGCGTCTGAACGTGTGCGTTTTTGTGTATATTTTCGTGGAAGGTGCTTTCATGGCGGCGGTAATGCTGCTAATCATGAGGGTTCAATTCGCATCCACAATATGCAGAGAGATTGTCCTTAATGAGCGAGCAGGCACCAGAGCAAAACTACCGCGTTCTTGCGCGCAAATACCGCCCCGCAGACTTTGACAGTCTGATCGGCCAAGGGGCGATGGTGCGCACGCTCTCTAACGCCATTGATACCGGCCGTTTGGCGCACGCCTTCATTTTAACTGGCGTTCGCGGTGTGGGTAAAACCACAACGGCACGCATCATTGCCAAGGCGCTGAATTGTACCGCCTCGGACGGGCCAACCATTGCGCCGTGCGGTACCTGCGATAATTGCAAGTCAATCAGCGAAAGCCGCCATGT